>JAJYWX010000032.1 GCA_021791275.1 bacterium
TGCCGATGAGCAAATAATTGATGCAATAAATAAGACTGAAGTTATTGCTACACAGTGTGGATTAACTAGAGCAGATATTATTAGGATAATTCTTGATAATGAATTAAGCCCATAAAATCACTCTTTCACGGTATACAAGAAGGAAAAAATTTAGATCAGAAAGGAGGAAGCAACATGGAAAATCAAATTCTAGATGATGAAACTCTGTTAGAACTTGGAGAAGATTTACTTGAAGAACAGCGCAAGAGATATGATTTTTTCTATAATCAGAAATGGCAATCCGAAATAGAAGATGCGATTAGTAATTAATTGTACCTTCTAACAGGACATAAGCCAGAATTCTATATCAGCATTGGTTTATGTCTTGCTATGGTGGTATAATAAAACAAAAAATAAAAAACTATTGTAATCTTCATAATAGTGTAGTAATATAATACTAAAGAAGGGAGTTGTTACATATGAGTGAAAACGTCTATCAAAAAAACGGTTATGAAAACCGGAAAGATTATCTTAAATGTATGTCGGAGGATTATGGAGTACCACTGGAAGTTGTTTATTCACTAGCTAGCGTATTAGGATCAACTGAAGATTTTGATGGTTTAATTAATGCGCTAGAAGATGCGGAAGGAATGTTTGAAGAAGAAGAGTTTTAATTGAGACAGTGAAAAGGGGAAGTCTAAACAACTTCCCTTAAAACAAATATAAAAAATGATAATGGAGGTAAATAAAATGTCAAAACTTATGAAACCGCTTTTTGTAAATGGTATGTATAACAGAGAAGGGAAACGTATTCGAGCAAATTATTTAAAAACAATTGGAGAATATTCTTTATGGATTAATGACGGAAAGCCAGATAAAGACTATACGCGAAATGAAAATGACAAATACTATCTTTATATCCAAAAAGACGAGTGGCTTGTTATGAGTGGATATACAGAGTTTGAACTTGAACAACGAGCAGGATATGACCATCTTATTAAAGAATGGTATGGGGATTTTCAAGGACGTGAAAAATATTTTCAGGAAAATTTTTATAATGGTCGAAGCATGGAAGAGGCACATGAGTTAATAAAAATTCATATTGAAAAGGAAGAATTATTTATTAAACAATCTGGTAAAAATGAAGAGTTTCAAACACAATTATTAAAAGAAAATATTGATAGGGAAATAAGTACTTATATTGAAGCAAGAGACAATAATGGTAGACATGCAAGTTTTATTGGTGCTTTATTCCTTGGTGAACTTAATAAATGTGAAGAAATAGCATCTATTTTGCGAAAAGAAAGACAGGAAAAAGAACAACAACATAAAAAGGAAATAGCCATACAAAAAGCAAAAGAAATCGAAGAAAAAGAACAAGCCGAAAAAATATTCATTGAAGAAACAGAAAATATTCTTATAAATGGTGGAACAATTAAAGGTGGAGAGATTATTATTAAATTAGCAAATAAATATAATGTAAATATTCCTTTGAGAACAAAGGGATGGATATTAAATAGTTTGGCTGAAAGTATAATAACACCAGATGGTGGTGTAAGTTATCGGTATTGGAAAAGGAAAGGGGCAAAAGGGAGTCAATCGGTTTATAGTGTACTGTATAATATTCGTTCGGCTATAACAGCATGAATCTAGTGTTTTAAGCGGAAAGAAAGGATGATTAATTATGTTTGAAACTATTGGTGTTGAAGGAAAATATGTTAAAAAGTTAGTCATTATTACTGAAGGAGTAAAAAACATGGCAATTGCAATAAATCATGATAACACGGAGGAAAAAGGAGACTGGAACGAAATTAAATTTAGGAGTAACATTTTTCAAAGAATGAATGGATGGACTAAAATAGAGGATAAAAGAGAATGGAGTAATTAATCCTAACAAACTGGTATTTTATTGTAAAGTAGAAAGGAAAAAGTCAAAATGAATCCATATAAAATTAAATTAGTTTTTAATCATTATCTTAAAGAAGATAATACTTTTAGGTATGATCTTATAGTTGAGGATCGAAATGGATGTGTATTACTTGAAGAAAAAAATATCGAGAAAATGGAGGCAGTTAGAAAATTAGCTGAATATATGGGTTATATTCAATAAAATGACGATTCTAAAAGATAATATAAAAAGAAAGGAAGTAAAAATAAAATTATGTCATATCGTACAACGGAACACAAGAAAGCTATTGTTAAAATGGTTAAGGAAAAAAGAATTATGCTTCAAATAGATCTTGCAACAGTAATGAATAAAACAAGTATTAATGACTCAGTAAAATCTTTAGTAAAAGAAGGCAAGATTAAGAGCCAAAAGATTAAAAATCGGGGGAAGGTAGGAAATCTTACTGATGTGTGGGTAGTTTATAATAATGATGTAAAACAGGAAGAAATTCTTGAGTTTGAAAGACAAATGATTAATAAGCCTTTTGTTTCTCCTTTGGTGAAAAATCATTGTTACAAAAGTCCAGACAAACCTGTAGAGCAGGAAATAAAAACTGATAATGTTGTTGATTTAAAGCAATATGTCAAGATTAAAAATACACAAGTAATTGTAAAAGAATATAGTAATCAAAGGGTAGTCACGTTTGATGAAATAGATAAGGTACATCAGAGAGTGTCAGGAACAGCTAGGAGAAATTTTAACACCAATAAGAATAGGTTTATTGAAGGAGTGGACTATTTTATATTTAAGGGCGAAAAAGGGCGGGAAGCCTTGCTACAAGCTAACTATACGAATTTCGTTGAGTTACCACAGAGTAAGAATTTTACCTTCTATCTTATAACCGAAACAGGATATATGATGTTAGTAAAATCATTTACAGATGATCTATCCTGGGAAGTTCAAAGACAATTAGTCAATTCTTATTTTAAGGTTCAGGAACTAAAGACCAAACAGGAAAATAATTTACCAATAACAAAACAAGACTTAAACCCCGGTGATACATACGATGTATTGAAATTATTTGCAGGTAGTATCACTGACTTAAATGAAAGAGTAAAAATGATTGAGAAGAAGTTGAGACTGTTAGCAGAATAATGTAAAACCCATTTCTTCTTTGCTTAAGAAACAATATAAAAATATCTTCATAAAAGTCATGATTAGTATTGACATATCAAGACATTAGGAATATACTATAACAGAACGGGTAGGTGACAACAATGCAACAAACAGAACAAAAACAATTAGAAGAAATTATTGAAAAATTTTATAATACAGATTCAGCAATTATCAAAAGAAACATTATCAAATACATTGACGCTTCTATTTATAAGAATCAGTATATCACAGATCAAATAGGTGTTGACATTCAGACTATATATCTTTATAGACAACCACAAAAAAAGACAAAGGTTACATTTGAAAATGCGATTAAGTTATGTAATGTTATAGGAATTAGTATAACAAAACTAATGGAGGGATAATGTAATGTTACAAAAGATTAAAGACTTTTATCATCCAGAACTAAGCGGATCTGATAGTTTTGTACTATATGATGGAGAAGGTAATAAAAAATTTTTAAGTTTCCGCGACAACAAAAGAAACATCTATTTAACTTTTGGAATTCCTGCTAAAACAGAAAAAGAAGCAATTGACAATGGCGCACATGTTACAACGCCACAAGATTTAGGGAAATTATTGTTTCCCGAAGAATGGGAACATAAAATTAAACTTCATATTTTGCCCGATAAACGAGTAACGGCATATTTAACTACAGTAAAGCAAAATATAGGGTTTATTGATTCAAAATTTGAAGAAGAAGGTGAGGGAATTAAATTTGATAAAGTAGAAATTATACCTATTTGGTTTAATGCTAGTGATATAGAAATTGGTAAAGACAATCAAGATAGATGGGTAGCAGAATTTAGTCAACGAACAGATATTGATTCGTATGTAGTAATTGATTTTATATTTAACAGAAAACCAACAAAGAAAATGATTCAGACAGCAAACTTATCACATGAAATTGAAACATATTTTAATATTCATGGTTGGGAGAATAATAGTTTTACTTGTTGGGAATGTGGAATCAAAACTAATCATTGGTTAGATATTGAAGGGGATTTAGAAACTAAATGGAATAATTTTAAGGATAGATATTGCGGATGTTAGTAAATAAATGTTTGATTTCAACGTATGAAAGGAGTTATTAAAATGAATAGAACAGATGAAATATTAAATGATATCAAAGAAACTTTAGGAATGGAGATTATTAATAAAAGTAACGAAGGTATCCCCTTATTTGATATTCCCTATAAACAACCGTTTAAATTTAATTTAGAGATTGTGTTTAATTCAATAAAAGGAATGTGCAGTTTTCAATTACACTTTCCCTCATTGTATATAAAGGCAAATGACATAACAGCATTCACAAAAGAAGTAAATTATGTATCAATAATTATTGAAGAATTAAACAAAGCAATTCAGGCAGATTATAGTCCAGAATGGGTACAACAATGATACCCAATGAAAACGGAGTTTTAAACCAATTCAAGAAGGGAATGAATTTGGTCGTGAAAGAACTAAAAGTCAATAATAATCACTATGAAATAAAAACAAATAGACACCATAACACGGACGGATCTTCGTGGGGTTGGGTGGAAAAGAATCGAGGTACTATTTTCTATTGGTCAAACGGAAATAGAAGTTTACCATCGGAAAAACAAGTTGAAAATTGGTTTACAACAACTAATATTGATAGGCTAGAAAAGGAAAGAATTAAACAAATGAAATAACAATTTTATTCAGAAGGAGTTGAAATTTATGAATGAGGTTGTGAGGGTTACTACCATTAGGAAAAATCAATTATGTTCAAGTTGTAAAAAAAGAATTATTAAGTGGTAGTAAAGTAATTGTAAAAACATTTAAGATTGGTAGAACAATAAAAAGATTATATTATTGTTTAGAATGTAATAAATAAGAAAGAAAGTGTAATTAATGAAATGTACTTCATGTGGTCAAGAATGTTATGACAATCAATATCCTGAGTTGGTGTTTAAAGATAAAAATAATAATATTTGTGAAGAGTGTAGTATTGATTATGAAGAAATTAATGGTAAGATAAGGTATAGAGAAGATATATAATGCTACAAAAATGTTTATATTTAATAGAAAGGAGAAATATTAAATGAAATTTATCAAAGGCGATAGAGTAGAACATAAAAAATTGGATAAACTACTTAGAATAATTTACAATTGGCGATTAGCTCATGGAATACACATAATTAACGAACTTCAAGCAGGTGGTCATTGTGGTTTTTGCGGAGTGTGGATGCCTAATGCAGTAGTTCCTAAAGATTGGTCTTGGGATATGTGCGACAAGCATAAAGGAGCAAGCATAGTCAAGAATAACGAAAAGAACTTAGGTAAGACATTGTTCCCTGCTAAAGAATCTAGAAATAAATAAGTTCTAGATTGTATGGTTGGAAGTAACCAAAAATAAGTTTTCTATATTGTACTACAACAATATAGCGTGTACTTTTACACGATAAAGGAGGATTATTATGGGAGCGCCGGGATACACAACATTCTGTAAAAATGGTCACATTGTAGATTCTGTACCACATCATTGTATTTCCATAAAAGAACCTAGGAAGTGTGAATATTGTGGTTCTATAGAACTTGTTATTGAGACGGAATGGGGAGATAGTGATTATGGGCCACATTCTATTCCATATGAACCAATTAGCCAAGAATGGGTAAGAGTTAATAACGAATTCTCCCGTGGAAAATTTAAAGTACCAGTGTATGATGTTTCTAAAGTTAAGTCTTGGTTTAAACTTACACAAGATGAAACTCGTATATGTGTTGATTGTGGTAAAGATTTTATTCTTGAAGGTGGAGAGATTGATTTTTTCAACAGAAAGAAGTTACATTTACCACACAGATGCAAGGCATGTAGAACAAGTAGAAAGAATCCTGAAAAGGAATTGAAGGAATATCAAAGATTGAAAAATAAATTTGAAAAAGGTGTAGTTCCTTTAATTCTTGAAAAATCAAATATTGAAATATAGTACAATTGTACTAATGGAAAATAATATTTAAAAAGAAAGAAGGAAAATAAAAATGAAAGACAAAGACCAAAATGAAGTAATGATCTCAATGGACAAAAATGAATTTGCCGAAAAAGTAGCACCAATTAAAGTAGCAAATGCAGATGAATTGTTTCTTTTCAAATGCGAGTGTGGTCACGTTCATTTTAGACATGCAGGTTATGTAGAAGTACTTATGCCTTATATGCGTGGTGATAAATCCAAAAATGTAGCAAATGATTCTGTTCAAGTCATGATATGTACTAAATGTAAAAATGCTTATGCATGGCTAAACGATCAGATGTATAATGTCACCGAATTGATTGATATGGAAGCATGGGAAAAGACAGAAAAAGAAGCATATGCAACTACAGGCCCAGGAGGGCAGTGTTAGCAATTCACTATAATACCATAACAGCAGGGTCTTGTTCCCTGCCAAGTGCCTATATTTTGTAGGTAGTTGATTGGGAATAAGTAAAGAAAGGAAGATACATATATGCACAAGCAAGAATTTTCAACAAAAGAATTTATCCACATATTGCAACAAAACGGATGGAAAGAAACTCGCAGAAAAAGTTCTCACATCACACTATCTAAAAATAATAATGCTCATATTATAACAGTAGTTGACCACGGTAAAGAAATGAACAGATGTTTAGCCAGGAAATTACTAAAAGAAGCTGGATTGTTTGATAGGTTATACGTGTAAAAATAAAAAGGAGTGAATGTATGTGTCCATAAAAAACCGATTTCAAAAGGTAATGCGAAAATTATTCGGACAAAAACATAAACCTACAATATGGCAAGAATATTTCAGTGGAAAGGAGATGATATAATAGATGCGACAAACTAAAAAACGTGAAGAAATGGTAAGATTATTAATTAAAGTTTTGTTAGAATGGAAGGAAGAAGAATAATGACAAAAACATTTAATTGTCCAAAATGTGGAAAAGAACTCTATGCAATTGAAGGTTATTTAAAATATAAAAATGATTATCTTAATTATTGGTTTGAGTGTCCGAAAGTGCCAACAGAAAATATGTTTGGATGTGCAAGTATGTATGAAATAAAATGGTTAAGCGAAGAAAATTATGATATCGGAGAAGAAATTGTTAGATAATAAGGTATGAAATGGGTATTATAGAGCATTTGTCGTATGTGAGAATACGATATTGTAATAGAATTTTAGGTAATGAAATAATGACATTAAAACCGATAAAACTGTAGTTTTTTGGGTTTTAAATTAAAAAAGAAAGAAGGAATTTGTATTATGAAATCAACAGGTATTATTAGGAGAATTGATGATCTAGGAAGAGTAGTTATACCAAAAGAGATACGTAGAACATTTAATATTCATGAAGGTGATCCATTAGAAATTCATATTAGTAATGATATGATTTGTTATAAAAAATATGTAGTAGAGACAAATTATATTGATACTATAAATGGAATAATTGAGAATCTATCAGAAGATATGGATATTAATAATGATATAAGAAACATATTAAATATTAAATTAAAAGAAGCGATTAAAATACTTAATAGTAAGAGTGAATAAAATGTAGTTTGATTTGCCCAAATTACCTGTGCTGAGATGCGAAAGGTATGCTAATCTTATAATCTAGGTTATAAGACAGTTGAAGTGTTATGGCAAACATCCTAACCTTTATGGAAGGATGAAGACGCTTCAGCCCACGGAAATGAACAAATAAAACAAAGGAACAAACCGACACAAATACGGATGTAGCATAAATTAAGGCAAAATATTGAGGATAGGTTAATATTATTTGACTTATCCTCAATATTGGATTATAATAAACACAAAAATAATAATACATAGGAAAATAACGGGAATAATATGAGTATATATACCTTAGTGGACGATGACAGTAATACCTGGGAATGTTCGGAGTGTAGAGAATGGTGGACTTTTAATAGTGGAGATCCTAAAGAAAATTATATGAATTATTGTCCTAAGTGTTGAAGTAAGATTGAAGAAATAAGAATTGAGAGTTTAGAAGAGTTGATAGAGGGAATGAACTAATCGATTTATAGGGGGTATATTTTATGTTGGTTAGTAGATTTTCTATAGATGGATTTAAACCTAAAAAACAAACTTTACATAACAATCACATAAGTTGTGAATTTGGAGTCCATGCTTTTGTTCAAGGCACAGAAAACAAAATGTTTTTAAATCATCTTCCTAAAGACACACAAGATAAATTGTCTTTATGGGTTGGTGAAATTGACGATGATGCAGTAGTATTTGCAAATGGAATACCACAAGATGAAAAATGGTACAAATTAAAGAAAATAATTTGTGGTGAAATGAAAAATAAACCATCACAGATATTCATTCCCGCTGAATCGTGTTTCAAAATTAAAAATATCAAGCAGATTAATCATTTTAATTGGATTAATTGTTATGATGAAACAACGTGTGAATATGAATTGGTTTAAAACAAATATTTCAAGGAGAATTTATTATGGAAAATAAAACTAATGTTGTTTATTTTAATCCTAAAGAATGGTTAATTAACAGAATCGTACAATTGAATAATGTTAAAAAAGAAGACTTTAATATATTTTGGATTAATTTTGATAAAAATATAGAACCTGAATACAAGATAATTCGGCAATCTAGTCATGATGGAACACTAATATTTACACAAGATTTAATTGCTGAAGCAATTGAACCATTACTCAGAATGACAACTTGTTATCTACCCACAAAACCGAAAGATGAATCAAAAATAAAGGAGATTCATTATACCGTAGGAGAGTTAGAATTAAAGACTGAATATGGAATGGTTAATATGAAAGCAGGTAGATATCCAGGAGAAACAAATACGGTTACTATTCCAGTTAGATGCGAATATATAATGGCATGAAATATTGGTTTTAATACCCAATAAGAGAAAGGAAAATAATAATGATTTTTGTCACAGGTGATCTTCATGGTTCTATTGATATCCATAAATTAAACTCTCATAACCTTCCTGTTAACGAGGAATTAACAAAAAATGATTATGTAATTGTTTGTGGAGATTTTGGTCTTGTGTTTTCGGGTTCTGCCGAAGAAAAGTATTGGCTAGATTGGTTGCATAGAAAGAATTTTACCACGTTGTTTATTGACGGAAACCACGAAAATCATGATGTGTTAGACTCTATGCACGTTTCAGAATGGAATGGTGGTAAAGTACACTTTATCAATAATAGTGTTATACATTTAATGCGTGGTCAGGTTTATACAATTGATGGATTAAAGTTCTTTACATTTGGTGGAGCAGATTCAATTGATAAAGGACATAGAACTGAGGGTAAGTCGTGGTGGAAAAGAGAAATGCCCTCTAATGCAGAATATGAAGAAGGGTTAGACAATTTAGAGAAGAATAACTGGTTAGTTGACTACGTTATCTCTCACGATTGCTCTCAGAGTATCTTTGAGAATCTTATGGCAGGATTATGGGTAAAGAGTCTAAATTCTATCAACAAGTATTTTGAAGTCTTAGAAGAGAAATTAGATTATAGACAATGGTATTTCGGTCATTATCATGATGATAGGCAGGTTGATCCGAAGCATAGATTGTTGTATCAACAGGTAATTAAATTATAAAAGCCGAACAAATGTGGGTTTGCTTGGGAATAAAGGAAGGAAACAAAATGAATTACTGGAAAACATTATTTAATATTCAACTAATAGTTATCGTAATTTTATTTATGGTTGGCTTACCAACAAATGAAACATCAATGTACATATGGTTAGGAGTTATCTTTGTTGATATGGTTGTTACTCATCCAGTTTGGTATAAAAAATAACCAAACAAATGTAAGTTTGAATGCTATTCTATTGATATTCCAAAATTCAAGTTTAAAGGTGAAGATGAATAAATATGAATTATAAAGAATTAATATTTGATAATCCAAAATACAAATTTCTACAAGAAAACGAACATCTTGGTAATAATATTATGTTATTAACTATGTCAGGTAGTATTTCTTATGGGACAAATGTTGAAGGTAGTGATACTGATATTAGGGGTATCACCCTAGAAAGACCTAATGAAATTCTTGGATTAGATCATTATGAGCAATTTGAAAATAAAGACACCGATACGACAATTTATACTTTTCGGAAGATGGTTAATTTGTTGCTTAATTGTAATCCAAATTGTATTGAAATATTAGCAACTAATCCAGAACATATTTTGATTATGCGTGAAGAAGGTAAGATGCTTAGAGATAATATTAAATTGTTTTTATCTAGAAAAGCTGTAAGAAGTTTTGGAGGTTATGCAACGCAACAATTACGAAGATTGCAAAATGCATTAGCAAGAGATTCTTATTTACAACCACAAAAAGAAAAACATATCTTGAATAGTATTAACATTCTACATCTGCAAGAATTCTATCAACCTTTTACGGATGAAGAAATTAAATTATATATTGACGATGCGGTAAATGAAGATTTGGAAACGGAAATATTTTTGGATATTAATTTAAAACATTATCCACTTAGAGATTTTAAAAATATTCATTCTGAAATGAGCAATGTTATTACTGAGTACGGAAAGTTAAACAAAAGGAATAAGAAAAAAGACGAACTTCATTTATATAAACACGGTATGCATTTAATTAGACTTCTCATTATGGGAACTGAAATCTTAAAAGGAGAACCAGTTAGAACGTATAGGCCAGAAAGAAAATTCCTTTTAGATATTCGCAACGAAAAATATACTTTTGATCAGATATTTGAAATGGTTGATAAATATGAAGCAGAATTTGTATATGCAAAACAAAATAGTCCTTTACCTTTAGAACCAGATTATAAGAGGGTAAATGAATTAGTTACTGAGATTAATAGAAAGGCAATTTGTCATGATTGATAAGAGTAAAATTCCTAATGAAGCATTAGAAGTATTAGACACGTTAAAAGAAAATAGATACGATTCATTTCTCGTAGGTGGTTGTGTTAGGGATCTTATTTTAAATAGAATTCCGAAAGATTGGGATGTAACTACTTCAGCTTTACCAGAGCAAGTAATTTCTTTATTCTCTCATGTAATTCCTACTAGAATCCAACATGGTACGGTTACAGTATTGATGAATAATATTCCATTTGAAGTAACAACTTTTCGTACTGATGGAAACTATTCTGATAATCGTAGACCTGATTCTGTACAATTTGGTGTAAGTATATTTGATGATGTTTCTCGTAGGGATTTTACTATTAATTCAATGTTATTTGATGGAGAGCAAATAGTTGATTATTATGCTGGATTGAATGATTTAGAAAAGAGAATGATTCGTACAGTTGGTCATCCGTGGGTTAGGTATCAAGAAGACGCACTTCGTATGATGCGCTGTATTCGATTTTCCTGTCAATTGGGATTTACTATTGAGGAAAAAACTCTTGAAGCAATTAAAGATGAATGTGAAAGTATTAAGAATGTGTCTTGGGAACGTATTAGGGATGAATTAGTTAAGATTTTAATGTCAGATCGTCCAGTACAAGGAATCAGATTATTACAAAAATCAGGATTACTAAAATATATCTTACCTGAATTAGAAGCGTGTGTGGGTTTTGACCAACAAAATTATCATCATAGAAATGATGTCTTTGAGCATATCTTGAAAGTCTTAGACGCTACAGATAGTCGTTTAAATCTTAGACTGTCAGCTTTGTTACATGATATTGCAAAACCAAAAACTTTTTCTATTGGTGAAGATGGAGTAGGACATTTTTATTCACATCATATTATAGGAGCAGAAATGTCAATGGAAATCCTTAAAAGGTTTAAGTTTGATAATGAAACAATAAATAATGTTTACATCTTAGTTAAAGAACATATGGCAAGATATCCAAAACTAAGAAGTGGTTCAACTAAAAAATTAATCAATAGGTTAGGAAAACATAATATAGATGATTTTATTGATCTACAATTAGCAGATATTATTGGTTCTAAACCTCCATATGAGTTTGATAATGTAATTGATTTGAAACGAGAAATAAAACATATATTGGAAGCAAAAGAGCCTCTTAGCGTTAAGGATTTAGCGGTTAATGGATATGATTTAATTGAAATTGGTATTGAACCAGGGAAAAGAATGGGACAGATATTAAATGGATTATTAGAAATAGTTTTAAAGAGTCCTGAGTTAAATACTAGAGAGTATTTATTAGATATAGTTAGGAGGGAATATAATTGATAGAATTTCAAGGTAAATACAACACGGCTAAAGTCTTTACAGATAATGTAGAATCAACCGCTATATCTCAAATTATCGAATTGTGTAATCAACCATTTGTTGAAGGTGGAAAAATTCGTATCATGCCCGACACTCACGCCGGAGCAGGTTGCGTAATTGGATTTACTGCTAATCT
>JAJYWX010000006.1 GCA_021791275.1 bacterium
TATACAATACCTGTCCTAACTGTGGAGCAACAATTCAAGATAAAGGGATGACCGTAGATGATGCTTGGTGGCAATGTGAAAGATGTGATAGAATGTACATAGTGGAATGAGGATAATACATATGCAAAACAAAAATAAATGTCCTAAGTGTAGACATCCTTATACCCAATATTCAAACTCGGACGAATACTACTGTGGTAAATGCGGTTTTGACGAACACTATAATAATTCAAAAAATGAAGTATTGTCTATAATAAAAGATGCTTTTAAATATATTAAATGGAAATGCGATGAGGAAGGTGTATGCGCTCCGAATGGTGAGTATTGGGATTATGATGATGTGATGAAATTTTTAAAGGAAAATTTAAAGTGATTAAACTGAAATTGACTTAATTGTATAAAACAAAAGAGCAACCCCTCTGCAAAAAGGTTGCCTTTTGTCCCTTAAAGATTACAGAGATGCAATCAATAAGGAGTTGATTGTCATTAATATAATAACATAATATAAGACATAAACAAACAGGTAAATAAATCCATTGCAAAATATACCAAACAAGATATAAACCTAAAAATGCATTCTGATCTGTTTATCTCTTTTGTCAAGTGGATTTAAATATCTTTCATATTCTTCGTCACTAATTTGTACATCAAAACATTGCTCTAAAAAATTTTTATAATCATTTTCGAATGTAATAGTTAATATTCTAGTGATATTGTACTTTTTTAAAATAGCCTTCCAATTATAATTCAACAATACATTTGTATTAATAATTAGACCGTCTTTTTTACAATCTTCAACCACCCAGGACAATGCTTTCTTAGCATGTTTTATACCTTCGTTTTCTTTTCTCCAATAATTAATAGTGTTTGCATTTTTAATCATTCCGATAGGGAATTTATTTGGATAAGCATTGTCGAGTGCTTCATATATACTATTATTAAACAATATATCAAGCATGCCTCCTAGTTTATTTTCTATAAAGGTTTGTTTAGTTAATTCACTGCATATTTCATGTATATTCCATTTTAGAACTTCTTCAATCATATATTTTGTACAAAGTTGAGATGCTATTTTAATTTCTCCTCCGATATCTTCTTGCCAAAAATTAATGGGGAATTGAGGTATTTTGCCATTAAGGACTTGTTGATAAGTTAATATTTCAATGGGAAATAATTCTTTCTTAATTGGATTATAAACATATTCAAGTAATTCTATGTCTTTTAAAAACTCATTCCATTTGATATCTGATTCAAAAAAGGTATTTCTAATATGAAAAAGTGTTTTATCATTTTTAAGATCATCGAAAGTCCATATACTATAGATTGTATATAAAACATTTTCAATATCATAATCAATAGAACTAAAAATTAAATATTCATTAGTCCATAATAACTTTTTAGAACCTTCGTGTTTAAGAATTGTATAATCTTGAGATTGAAGAATACCTTCTATTTCCCTTTTTATTGTATCAGAGATGATAGTTTTATAAATAACTTTTAAGTTTGCCAAAACTGAAATATCATTTTTGTAAATACCGTTTACAGGAAAGGTGGTGATTATTTTGGGATTTTCTTCTTCATAAATGATAATGTAAATACCTTGATTGCTCTTAAACATTGCTGCATTTTTGGTGAATCCGATTCTACTAGAATTATTAAAATCAGTAATTAAATCGTTGGTTAGAATTTCGTAATTAAATTCTTTATAAAGAGATCTAAATCTCTGGTATCTTCTAATAATAGCGTGGTTTGTAACTATAATATTCAAACCATTACCCCCTTTGTAACAAATATATCCAATATTAAATATGATTATACCATATAAGGAATTAGTTCTGTAGTAAACATTATTGGAAAAATAATGTTTGGGGTCAATGATTAATTTTATATTACAAAGGAGTACAAATATGTATGAAATAAATATTGTAGATGACAAAAGTATAGAACTCTATCATGTTTTAAAATCGTGTAAAGAAGGAAATTGTGGAAATTGTGAACGCGATCCTAAAGGTTCGAATACTTATTGGTGCAGAAAACAATTATTACAAGAATGTTTTGATTGGTTTGATAAATATTTAGAAGAATAGAAAATATAAAGGAGATAATATAATGAGTTTAACAACAAATAGAAACGATCCTAATTTAGGGTACGGAGTGGATGATAAACCAATTCCGCAAAATAAAGTTTACTTGGTTTTATCAGAAGAAGAACTTGCCAAAGGTTATTTAAAACCATTTCGTACAAGTTATAAACATTCAACCTGCGGCACAGTGACAACAATGAACGATACAATCTCTGCTACATATGCAAGAGATCCTTGGTTTTACGGTTCAACATATTGTTGTGATTGTAATATGCACAGGCCACTTCATGAATTTGTTTGGTTGCCTGATGGAGAATCAATGAGTCCTAATGAATGGTCTGATGAAGAATATAATCGAGTTGTGGAATTAAGAAAACGATTAGAATCCAAATAGAATTCTGCTTTCATGTTGATTTAGAAGAGAGGAGATTATATGAGATTTTATTATCAAAATGGTATGGGAGATAGTGGTTATTTCTCAGAAGATAATTTAGTCAAAGCAATTTATACTGCATGGAATATAGAAGCTGAACTATATTTATTAAACAAAGGTTTGAGAAAAATTGATTGGAATAGTAAAGAAAATCCGTTTACAAAACAATCGAAAATAGTATTTAGTTCAATGGATGGCAATGAATTTAATTCAGATGTATTAAAGGAATTTGGTTACAGAATGGAAGATGGAGAAGAATTAAGAGATATAGTTGATATAAAAACTGGTAAGATTATTAGATATGATTGGTCAGAAGTTAAACAATTAATTTGAATTGGGTGATTTATTGAGAGTATACAAACAAAAAATAAAAATATTGACATAGTATCATCATTGTAGTAAGATAAAGTTGAGCAAGGATGATACTTATTTTATGAAGGAGAGTTTAAATGGAAAAGATTACTCGGATTCAAGAACTTGTTAAACAACTTAATCAATATCGCCATGAATATTATAATCTCAATAAACCAACAGTTTCAGATGCTACATATGATAATTTCTTCGATCAACTTAAATCACTTGAGGAAGAAACCGGATTTATTCTTTCTAATAGCCCAACTCAAACAGTGGGTTATCAAGTTGTTAGCAAATTGCAAAAAATACAACATCCTATTCCATTAAAATCATTAGATAAAACTAAATCTATTGATGAATTAGTTAAATGGTCTAAGAATAAAGAACTTTTACTAATGATTAAGGCAGACGGTCTTACAATTGAATTAGATTATGATAATGGAGTTTTAGTAGAAGCATCTACCAGGGGTAATGGTGAGATTGGTGAAATAGTCACTCATAACGCAAAAGTATTTAAGAATATTCCTTTACGAATTCCATTCAAAGGTAAGCTAAGTCTTTCGGGAGAAGCAGTAATTCATCGGAATGACTTTGAGAAAATTAATTCTTTGTTACCTGAAGAAGAAAAATATGCTACACCTAGAAATCTTGTCGCAGGTTCAGTAAGGCAATTAGATTCTAAGATTTGTGCTAAAAGAGATGTTTATTTCTATGCTTTTAATATATTAAGATGCAGTGAAAAATTACTTGATACTAAATATGATAATCTGAATTGGCTATTGGAACAAGGATTCTGGACAGTTATTTGCACAAAAACAACTGACATTAGAGAAGAATTGATAAACGCTTTAAAGAAAATGGCTGAAGATGATCAGATACCTATAGATGGTATGGTATTAACATTTAATGATATTAAATATGCACAATCTCTTGGAGAAACTTCGCATCATCCTTTACATTCGATTGCCTATAAATTTGGAGACGAAACTGAAGAAACAGTTTTACGTGCAGTTGAATGGAATACAACCAGGAGTGGTCAAGTTAATCCTACGGCAGTTTTTGATACGGTTATTTTGGATAATACAGAAGTAAGTAGAGCATCTTTATTTAATCTCACATTCATTAAAGATATGCAATTGAATCTATTGTGTAGCATTAAAGTCAGTAAAAGAAATATGATCATTCCGTATATTGAAGAGAATTTAGATAGATATCCAGGAAATTATATTTCAATACCTGATAAATGCCCTACTTGCGGTGGTAAAACAGAAATCAGAAATACTGGTACAGCCGAATTTCTATTCTGCACTAATCTGAACTGTCAAGCAAAATTACTTGACAAGTTTGTACATTTTGTAAAACGTGATTGTATGAACATTGATGGACTTAGCGAAGCAACTTTAGAAAAATTTATCGATAAAGGATGGTTAAGTACATTCTCAGATATTTATAACTTAAAGCAATACAAAACTCAAATTGTTAAACTAGATGGATTTGGTTCACGTAGCTACGATAAATTAATTGAAGCAATTGAAAAATCTAGAAAAGTTAAAATGGAAAATTTCTTATTTGCTTTGGGAATTTCTCAGATCGGCAAGTCTTCAAGTAAAGCAATTGCCAAACATTTTAATAATGATTGGTTTTCTTTTGTAGATGCTCTGTGTAATGATTTTGATTTTACTCAACTGCCGGATTTTGGAGATATTGCAAATAAGAGTTTACATGATTGGTATAATAATTCACTTGAGCGTCCAATGTGGTTAGGATTGACTTATATTGTAGACTTTGTTAAGGAAGAGAAAAAGGAGGTAATATCTATGGATAATCCACTTGCAGGGAAAAAATTATACTGTACCGGAACCTTTGAATCTTATAAGAAAGATGAACTAAAAGCAATTGTGGAAGGTTTAGGAGCAGAATTTGGTGCTGGTTATGCTAAGAGTCTTGATTATCTAGTTGTAGGTAAAATTAAGGGTAGTAGTAAAGAAGATAAGGCCAGGAAAGATGGAGTTGAGATTCTTAGTGAAGATGAATTTTTGAGTATGATTGGCAAATAGATTAGAGATTTGAAAGGTGGTAAAGATAGTTATTATGGATAAAATATACTATGGAAATATGGTAAATTTATCAGGATTATACTCAGAAAATCCTGTTAAGTGTTATTTACAAGATGAGTATAATAAAAATATCTACTGGAGTAAAGATGGAAATTTTGATATTGACTCAACTAAACTTGGCAGAATAGATGATAAAAATGGGTATGTTATGTTCACTTCAGAAAATGAACATGATGTTAGAATGTGGACTGAAGGTGTTTTGTCAGCAATGTTAATGCTTAAAAGATGGGTAAAAGATAAGGACTAAATCAAAGTAAATGCCAAAAAATGCAATTTACTTTGGAAATATAACAGAATATATTGGCTATAATGTGTATAAGTAAACACATATATACACATTTGACCACATTTCAGAAAGGAGGTTTTAAAATAAATGAATTACATCAACAAAACAGTAGATCAAATCAAAAATGCCAAAACAGATAATGAGATTAAAGACATTTTATTGAGAACTGTTATGGATGTTCAATGGGATTCTAGTATTAGAGCAGAGTTTGACAAATATCAGGCAGATCAAAGATGGATTGAGCATGTCCTTGATAATGTGGTAGTAGTATATACACCAATACCCTAAAAGGATGTAGTTTTTTAACTTTCTTTAGCAAGAATTCTCCCAACCTCTTAGGTGGGAGATGAATTGCTAACTATTGACACACTCTTAAAATATGCTAAAATATAATCAGTTACAATTACTGAAAGGCTGATTATATGCGAGATTTAGACAATAATAATCATTCAGTGTTCGCATTATATTATCATCTTGTTTTTGTCGTAAAATATCGTAGGAAAATTATTAATGATAATATATTAAATAGACTTAAAGAGATTTTTGAATATATTCAACCTACTTACAATATATCTTTGCAGGAATGGAACCATGATAAAGACCATGTTCATATTTTATTCAAAGCACATCCGAACACTGAAATATCTAAATTTATTAATGCTTACAAAAGTGCTTCATCAAGACTTATCAAGAAAGAATTTTCTACAATTAATAAACAATTATGGAAAGAATATTTTTGGTCGAGAAGTTATTGTCTTATAACTACAGGTGGAGTACCTATAGAACTAATTAAAAAATATATCGAGAATCAAGGAGGTGAAAAGATATGAATAAGGCTTATAATTTTAGATTATATCCTAATCAAGAACAAAAAATATTATTTGCTAAGACGTTTGGTTGTGTAAGATTTGTTTATAATAAAATGCTTGCTGAACGGAAAGAAATCTATGAAGAATATAAAGATAATAAAGAAAAATTAAAACTCCCCACTCCTGCTAAATATAAGCAAGAATTTGAGTGGTTAAAAGAAGTAGATAGTCTTGCTTTAGCTAATGCTCAAATGAATTTACAGACTGCATATAATAATTTCTTTAGAGATAAAAATGTAGGATTTCCTAAGTTCAAAGCAAAACATAGAGATAAAGATTCTTATACGACAAATAATGTTAATAATAGTATCAGAATTGAAGGAAATAAAATTAAATTACCTAAACTCGGATTTGTAACATTAAAACAACATAGACAAATTCCTAATAATCAAATTATAAAATCTTGTACAATATCTAAATCACCTTCTGGACAGTATTATATAAGTATATTGGTAGAGTTTGAACAAGAAATAAAAAATAAACAAATTAATTTTGATAACATTTTAGGATTAGATATGGATATGAAAAACCTTTATACCGATAGTCAAGGTGTAAGGGCTGAATATCCAAGATTCTATCGTAGAATGTTAGATAAATTAAAAAAAGAACAAAGAAAATTATCTAAATGTCAAAAAGGTAGCAATAACCGTAATAAACAAAGACAAAAAGTTGCTAAATTACATCAAAAAGTTGCCAACCAAAGAAAAGACTTTCTTCACCAAACCTCAAGAAAATTAGTAAATCAATATGATGCTATTATAATTGAAGATTTGAATATGAAAGCAATGAGTCAAACTTTACATTTAGGTAAATCCGTATCTGATAATGGTTGGGGAATGTTTACTGCATTCTTAAAATATAAATTGGATAACGAAGGAAAGAAATTAGTAAAGATTGATAAATGGTTTCCTTCTTCTAAAAAATGTAATGAATGTGGTGAAATAAATCATGAATTGCAATTATCAGATAGAGAATGGGTTTGTAAGGAATGTGGTTGTGTGATTGACAGAGATTATAATGCAGCTAAAAATATTAGAGATGAAGGAATTAGATTACTAACGGCATAAATATAATAAAAACCGCAGGGACTGCGGGGATAGCCTGTTGATACTTTAGGCAATAGTCTAATTGAGCAGGAAGCCGACACTTCTATAAGTGGCGGTAGTTCACCGCTGAGGATTTTGAACCTTATCTGGATGTAAATAATATTAAACTACAAATAGACAATATTGATTTTTGGAGTCCACATGCAAATAATAAAGGTGGAATGAGAATCTATTGGAGTTCCAGTATTGGATTCGGAACGCTAGATATTGTAAAATGTAGTGGAAAAGGGAATGTTGGCGCAGGTTTTGAAAGTCTAGAAGAAGAATTAATTCTTATAGCAGATACAGAGTATATGGATTCTCAAGATGATAAATCTTTTACAGCAAAATTATTGAGTTTACTTGTTGAGAAATTGGAAATTATTTAGTAAAATAAAAGTTCGCGCCGATCATGTAAGGAGTGAATAATGTCACCAAAACTTACATTAAAGGAAAGGGAGTTAGCGTTTTGTCTTAAACGTCTTGAACAATATTGGATGTTATTAAAAGACAAAAATGCAAAACGAAAATTAGTAGGTAAAAAGTATAATATACTTGAAAGTCAACTATTATTATGGGAAGAAAATATATACATTCAGATAGAGTCAATAAAAAAATAAAAATGCTTGACAAAACAGAAAAGAAGTATATAATACATATAGTAATTAAAAAATTGAGCGCGGGACTGAAAAATAAGATCCACTCTGCAATGAGGTACATAAAGCTGGATTAATATGATAACCAGAGCAAATAATTAAAGACCTACATAATACTGAATCCCAAACAGAGCAGATACATAGTGGGTAATGCTCAATTTAAAAAAATATGCGCCTATAGCTCAGTTGGATAGAGCATCTGCCTTCTAAGCAGGTTGTCGGGAGTTCGAATCTCTCCAGGCGCACCAAACATTGAAGTGTAGCACAATTGGTTAGTGCAATTGCCTTATAAGCGATAGATGCGGGTTCAAGTCCCGACACTTCAACCAACGTTTAAGACAGGCATTATTTCTAGTATCTGTTAAATCCAAATAAACGGTACACCTCATTCAGAAGAGGAAGAAAGGATAATATAATATGGGAATGTTTGATACTTTCTATGGCGAAGTCACATGTCCTCACTGCGGAGAAATTCATGAGTTTGAAGAACAAACTAAACAATATGATTGTCTATTAGAAGAGTTTCGTATAGGTGATTATGTGGAAAGAGGCAATTCTAATTACATATTAAAATTTGAATGGTTCTGTGATAAAGATAGAAATAAAAGATTTGATATTGGAATTGCTTTTTATAAAGGACAGATTGTTAAATTTTTAGTTAATAAAGAGATTGAAACTACTAATCCAGAATCACTAGACAACATTGAAGATGGTTTGGGTAAAAGACTAATCTATGAAAAGACATGTAGGGGAGCAGATGGAATTCCTAAAGAAAAATTAGAGTATGAATTAAATCCATTGACAGAAGAATATAAGTTTACAGCGTTTGGTGTTGAGTGGGAAGTAATTAGGTTATACAGACAAAAAGAAGGTTTTTTATCCAAAGACATGGAGTATTATTATGAAGTTAAATCTAAGGAGCATGGAATGAGGATTATGTATGCTTCAAACAGATTTCGGGACAGTGGTATGGCAATTTATACTTTAGAACACTGTAACGAATACAGATCGCTATATTTCGATGAGTAAATGAAATTGCAGTTCTATAGAAAGAGGGAAATAAATGGAATTAAAGTTAAATGATGTTTATAAATTTACTTATAATGAAAAATGGTTAAAGAAATTGTTTGAACCATATTGGTGTTTTGATGGACAACTAATTGTTAAAGAAAATTCAGAAGGTAAATTATATCTTGTAGATACATATTGGGGTTCTACTGAGAATAGAAGGTTTATTCTTGAAGATGTTTTAGAACAAGGGAAATTAGTTTATATATGTAATTTAAATGATGTAGATGAGTGTCGTATTTCTGATTTAGATTACTACGCAGATGAAGATTTATTTGATCTGTCAACTCAGCATCGTTGCCATCAAAAATATTATAAAAGAAAAAATGCAGAAAAATCCCCTAAAAAAATGGAAAAAGTGTTACTCAGAAAAATTGAATCTACAGAGCATGATATTTCATGGAAAGCAAATGAGTTACAAAGATTAAATGAAAAATTAGCAAGTCTTAGATCGGGTGATATAAATATATTTATTTAGGATGAATGATACATTTGATGCTAAATAAAATAAAGAGGTAAAAAGGATGAATAAATATTTATATATTAGCTCTCATACAATGGGGAATGAGTCTATTCATGGTATCGTAGAAGCTACTACATGGTATGATGCTTTAAGAAATGTTTATAAATATATTGGTGGTAGTTTATCAGTTGAGGCATTTGAACAAACAGTAGAAGATAAACACATGACTAGTGAGAATGCATTTAAACTATTTGAAATTTTAACTGGAGAAACCATTTTGTTTTTTGGACTGGCTAACTTTAGTACATTTGTAGATAGATTGAATAGGATAAATTGAATACTTTATTTGGAGGTTAATATGAAAATTAAAATAATGAAAGATGATACTGGAAGTTGTGCCTTAGATTGTGATTTTAAGAATGATGATTGGTGTAATTTATTTTACGCAAAATTATATGGTACACCAAATTCAAATCCTACTAGGTGTAATTCGTGTATTGCACTTACAGATACAGATGCAAAATTCACAACTCAACGTTATGAAATCGATGAATTAAGTAAGTGTTTTGGTTGTCAAAGATATAGAAAAGGATTTTACTATAATTGTACAGCAGGAAATTTGTGCGGTGATGGTCATTTAAATTGGTTTAGACGGTAATAAAATCTGACGTTCCTAGGGATTAAAAGAAAGGAGAAATAAATAGTAATTGACTAATAAAGAGAGATATTGGTTAAGAAGAAGATTAACGAATGATAAAATTGAAAAACAATGTTCTCGATGTAATAAATGGTTTGAAAAAAGTACAGAAAATTTCTTTTTATTAAATAAATCATATCCAGAAAGAGGATATCATGGAGAATGTAAAAAATGTTCAAGTATTAGAACTAAAATAACCCAAAAGAAGAATCCGAATATAAAACAGATTAAACACGATAGATATGAAAAATTTAAAGTAAATCATGAATATGTTTATCGAAATTATTATGAAGAACATAAAAATGAAAGGAGTGAGTATGGTAAAGGATGGAGACAAAGAAATCCAGAGAAATGTAGGTGGTATACGAGTCTACATAGGATTCATGATATAACTCCATCAGAAGAAAGATTATTGCTAGAAGTCTTTGATTATAAATGCGCATATTGTGGTATGCCACTAGAGGAACACAAGAAAATATATAAACAAAAATTACATAATGACCACGTGGATGAAGATGGTTACAATGACTTGCGAAATGATGTGCCAGCCTGTAAAAGATGCAATACCAGTAAACATGAAAGTGAATTAGAAGATTGGTATTTTAAACAAAAATTCTTTGATAAAAACAAATATAATAAAATCATTTGGTGGATTACTGAAGGGTATAAAGACTATATTGAAGAGAAGCCACCATATAAAATTATTAGGAAGCAGAATGACGATAAGAAAACCTTTCATTGGGAATTATGGACCGTAGATGAATATAGGAACATAATGGAATGTATTGGTAGCGGAAACAAGAAAAAAGATTTGAATATCTATATTGAAGAATATTTTGATAAACCC
>JAJYWX010000030.1 GCA_021791275.1 bacterium
GATGATATTGGTCCAACTACTAATAAAATTACTGCAATGATTGATGTTGCTAGTAGTTTTGATAAAGATAGTAATGAATATAAAGAATTACAATATAGAATTATTTGCGGACAAAATTATCAGCAAAATGCGATTGATAAAATGAAGGGTATCTTAAGTAAATCTATGCCTAGAGAGTGGTATGATTATCATTCGGCAAAAGTTGTAGAAAATAAGGATTTTAACATAAGTATTCTTGCTGATAAAAAACCGTATTTCTTTATTTATAATTATCCCTATCTTGCTAAAAAATATAAAAAATATATTGGTAATGCCAATAAGAATTGTCTTATGAGATTTGGTTTAACTGTAGATGAATTGATAAATAAAACAGATAAAAGTGAACAAGAATCACTATTTCTTATGTATTATCATAGAAAAATACCTATTTACTTTAACAAATCAACTATGAATCGCATTTGCTGGAGAATTGAACAAGAATTTGATGGATATAAAGATAAATTTAAAAATACACAGTTTGATCATACTATTATAATGAGTAATGAAGGATATTATTTACAAAGTAGATTTAATAACATTAAAGATTTGTATGAAGAATATTTATTAAGAACTAAACAACACATGCAGATAAACTATGGCAAAGAAGATAAAGACGACAAGAAAATAAAGAGACATGCTTTCATTCAAGATTTTAAAAAACGTGCTTATGAGATATGTAATAATTCAGAAGAACTTTGCAATATTATAGTTGATTTATGTTACACAAATAATTCATCAAAACAATTTGCTTGGGATATCTGCGGAGATGTAATTATTAATAATTTATTAATTAAAAGTAAATGTGTAATAGAGTACCCCATAGCGAATGAGAATGGAGAGATTGAATTTAGTGGGGAAAGATTTTCTTTGTATATTAAAAAGTTAGATTGTGAGGATGATTATGAAACTGATTTTGAATGAGAAAGATATATTAAATAAATCATTAGAAAAGGGTTATATAGATAATAAAAAACCAATTAACACAATTAAGATATTGGCAAAGCACTATTTATCTATTGGTATGAATGTTAGACAAACAATAGATTCAATTAATAATTTCCTTTTAAAAAATATGGATAAATATAATAGTGTGAAGTGGATAAATAGTATTGAAACTATGGTTATAAAAATACATAAAGCCAAGGATTATAAATTACTTGACATTAAACAAGTTGAAATTACAGAGAAAGAATTAGACACCATAAAAAATATTGATAATGAAAAATATGAAAAACTTGCTTTTGTCTTATTGGTATATGCTAAAATTTATAATCAAATTAATGAAAATGATAAAAACTGGGTAAATGCAGAGCATAAAGATATTTTTAGTGATGCAAAAATTGCGATTAAAATTATTGAACAAGGTAAAATGATATATCAATTAGTAGGTATGGGGTTGGTTGAATCTACAGTAATAGTTGATAAGACAAATATTAAGGTTAATTTTGCTAATAAAGAAAGTAAAGTTGTTTTAGTTATTAGTGACTTTAGGAATTATGTTTATGAGTATTTAAGATGGAAAGGGAGAAATATTAAGGAGTGTGAAAATGAGGAATGTAAAATACTCTTCTCCCCTACTAATAATAGTAACAAATATTGTAAGAATTGTGCAAAGAAATTACATAATGAAGTAAAACGCAATACATGGCATAAAAATAAAGATAAATATAGAAATGCTAGACAAACAAAAGATCCCGTGAATCCTTGATATAGGCGGTTTCTAAGGATTATAAAAATCTGCTTACTGTGGTATATATAAATATAATATTTTTTCAAATTAATAACTTTAAGCGTTTGGTCGATAACGCTAATTAAGAAGTGAGTGAAATTTATCATCATTCACTTTCTGTCTTTCAAAACTAAATATAATAATATTAACTAAATATCAAATTGATAACAATAAGGGGATTATAAAAACTTGGTCAAGGTAAGTAAATCCGAAGTTGAATATCTTATTAAAAATGGTTATTTAAAAAGTAGAAAAGGACAATATTTAGATTTAACAGTTTGCTCAAAACGAAAACGTGCTAATGGAAAACAAAGATATATTCCAGACTATATTGCAGAAAAACTAAATAGACAGGTGGGTTCTAATTGAGAGAAGTAATTCTCGACACAAACACTTTGCTAGATGGGATTGATTTATCACAATATTTAAAGATCTACCTTCCGATCACAGTTTTAGAAGAACTGGACAAAATTAAACATGGCATAGATGCTGAGAAAAGTTATAAGGCTAGACAAGCAATACGACAAATTGAAGATGCTACAAACATTGAATATAAATTAGACTATACCTATTCCCTTCCTATTTGGTTAGATAGAAATGTTCCCGATAATAAAATTTTAGGATTCGCAAAGGAAAATTGCACAATTAATAAAAATGTTGTACTTTTGTCAAATGACATTAATATGCGGATCAAAGCTAAAGCTTTAGGGATACCTTGTGAGAAATATAGTGGAAATGATAAAAGTGACGAAATTTATAAGGGATATAAAACTTTATCTGGTGGTACATATTTTATTAACGAACTCTTTGAAAATATAGGAAAAGGGATAAATGATTATAATTTTGTAATAAATGAGTATTTACTTTTATACAATTCCGACACGGATAAATTATCCGAACTTCGATTTGATGGTCAAAAATTTGTACAATTAAAGTTGCCTGATTCAAAAGTCATTAAGGGTAAAAATAGTGAACAAAGATTTGCTTTAGATCTTTTATTTAATAAAGATATTCCAATAAAAATTATTGCTGGTGGATTTGGTTCTGGGAAAACTTTGCTATCTGTAAAAACAGGACTTCATCATGTAGTCGATAAGGGAACTTATAAGAATATGATGTTTATAAGGAATCCTATTGTCACAGATGGAGCAGAGATAGGATTTTTACCAGGAGATAAATCAGAAAAGATTTATGACTTTTGTCGTCCATTTTTACAATATGTCGAAGATCCAAAAAATCAATTTTTTGCAGACAATCTTATTAAAGAAGATAAGATTAAAATGGATGTAATAAGTTTCCTCAAAGGGGTTTCAATTGAGGACAGTTATGTGATTATGGATGAATCTGAGGATCTTAATGTAAAATTGATGAAATTGGTAGGCTCTAGGATTGGTGATAAATCTTGTATCGTATTTACTGGTGATTGGAATCAAGCAGAAAACAAATATAAACATGATAATGGTTTACTAAAGTTAATTCAAGAAGGTAAAGGAAATAAATTAGTTGGCATAGTTGTTTTAGATGAAGATTTAAGAAGTCCGGCAAGCAAAGTATTCGCTGAATTGAAATAAATGAATTAAAGGAGAATAACAATAAATGTCGGTTAAAAAGGAAGAATTAAAAAGTATTAAATTAAGTGCTAAAGGTATTCTTGTTGGGTTAGATGATGAAGGTTTTCATATTGAAGATGAAAAAAGTGGAGATATTGAAGTTTTATCTTTAGATGATATTAAAGAACTTCTTGTTGGGAAATCAGTAAATATTGCATTTGCTAATAAGGAACCACTAGAAGAAGAATAACCATTTGAAATAAAGGATTGATCGTACCTTAACTAACCACAATGGAAGAAGTGCGGTTTCTGCTAATTCAGAAGTTGTGGCCTGATATTTATAGGAGTGTTGGAATGATTCCTAAAAACATTTACAAATGTGGACATAAGTGTTAAAATATACAGCTTAAAGTAAATTAAAATAATCTCAAATACCGATGGCTAGTCGGAAATTTACGCTTGTGGAGTGTTAAATCAAATGTGAGTAGTATTAGAAATATTATGAAAACAGACACGATGAATCAAGAATTGTCTAAAATATGGATGAATGAGTACATTTATCTATGTTTTTAGTAGCAGTTGTCCCTGCCTTAGTGGGAGTTTACAATGAACTTAGCTGAAAGCCCCTGACTTCAGTCATGCGGACATCTAGGATGTCAATATAGGTGAAAACGGCATTTCATTATATTGCGGAGAGAAGCGAGTGGTTTAGCTTGTAGGCTCATAACCTAATTTTTGTGAGTTCGATTCTCACCTCCGCAACCAAACATTTAGACGGATAGCTCAACGGTTGAGCAACTCCCTGTTAAGGAGAAGGTTGCAGGTTCGAAACCTGCTCCGTCTGCCAAATGGATTATTGGTATATTGGTATTATTTCTGTCTGTCGAACAGAAGAAATGAGTTCGATTCTCGTATAAACCGCCATCGGGGTTTCGCCCAGTGGTCTAAGGCACTGGTCTTTGACACCAGTATCGTTAGTTCGAATCTAACAACCCCCACCATGCCACAATAACTCAGTTGGTAGAGTAGCTGATTTGTAATCAGCCTGTCGCGAGTCCGAATCTTGCTTGTGGCTCCAATTCAATATTTACGGAGAAAATAATATTGATGTGTTTTCTTTTACTTAATACTTTCACCTAGAAGTTGTTGCGGCGGATTTTGTAAATTGCACACCCAAGACAGCAACAATAGAAAACTTGTTTTAGGGTTTCTACAAATTGGGTCAACGCGAGTGCAATTGCGAACCCTCCCTAAAACCATGTGCGTAAGTTAATAAGACCTTGAAAGATAGGCATTAACTCTCAACGAGTATGGTGTTTTTAGACGCACGCCCTATTAAGGGTTTTGATTGGGTTTCAAGCCTAGGTGAGTGCCATATAGTGAAAACTAAATTGCATGATGAACTACGATTACATAAATGTTGATAAATATACAATCTCCAGAGAAACATTTAAAAAGATGTGGTTATAAAAGATGTAAGTTAATTTGGAGATTTAACAAAATATATTGGTTATAAATGTGGATGTTTATCTATATTTGACCACATTTTAACAAGGAGAATTTAATGGAATACATAAAACAAGAAAACGAAAGTGTGAAAAACTATAAAATACGTCTCTTTAAGAATAAAGATTTATATGATCTAACTTCTCAAGAAATAGCAGATTTAATAAATAAGGAATCTGGAGACAATTTTTCTGAATCTACATACCGGAAATGGTATAGGGCTTATTCGGAAGGTGTTGAAGACACTCAGAAGGAAAATATTTCAGGTGATAATATTTTAAAAGAATATGAAATCCAGAAGAGAGAATTGTATAAAGAACGCCAGAAACTTAGAGATGAAAAGAATGAATACAATGCTTGGTTACGCGAACAATCAAGAATGGAATTATTTTTTGAAAGAATAGATGAATCTATTGAAAAGTTACTAAATAAGAAAAATCGTACTCTCCCCTCTCCTATTTTAATTGAACAAAATTCCGATGAATTGTTTAGTGCATTTGCAGATCCTCATTATGGCTGTGAATTTTCCTTAAAAGGTTTTAATGATAAAATTATAAATGAATACAATCCAGATATTTTCAAACAGAGAATGATTGAATATAGAGATGAATTGATTGATTTTGGGGTATTACATAATATTAAAAAATTGTCTTTGGTTGACTTAGGCGACAGTATTGAAGGAATTTTGCACATTTCTCAATTAAAATCATTAAGAGGAAATATCGTTGATGATATTATGGATTACACTGATTTCATAGAAGATTGGTTGTTTTCTTTAAGTAAACATTTTTTTATCGAATTTTATACTTCTGAAGGAAACCATTCAGACTTGAGAATTTTAACTGGTAAAAAAGGTGATTTTCCGCACGAAAATTTAGAACGAATTTATACAAGAGCTTTGAAGAAAGCATTTAAAAATAATCCTAATGTAAAAATTTGCGATAGTCTTGATGGTTTAAATTACTTTAATATTAATGGATTTAACTTCTTGACTGCTCATGGAAATAAAGAAGGTAATCTTAAAACAAGTATCCAAGATTATGAAGATACATATGGAATTGCAGTAGATTATTTTGTTGTTGGACATTTGCATAGTAAAAATGAATTTGAAGTTGCAAAAGGAAAAGAAGTTATTCAAGTAAGATCAATTATAGGAATTAATGAATTCTCTAAAGATATTAAAAAATCTTCAGATGCAGGCGCTACTATGTTCATTGTTCGTAAGGACTATGGTAGAAAATATGTTAATGATGTGAAGTTAAAATAATAATTATGAGAGGTTAAAACGGTACTTTTATGGGATTTGAAAAACTTAAATTCAGAGAAGTAGTTAATGGAGATAGAATAGAATATTTCATTAATAACAAGCAAGTAGAAAAAAATGTTTATGACAAATTAATGTTTGATGACTCTCTCTACACCTTTCCCCCACTTCCCAAAGTCGATAAAAGTCCTGAAGATAGTTGTAATATAAATCATGATGATGAAGGTGACGGATTCATTTGCGAGGATTGCCAGGAACTATTAGATATTATTTCTGATCTTAGGGAAATGGACGATGGTGAAGCTATAGATGCATTGAGAGAGTATCTTAATATTGTTAGAGCAGAGACTCAACTTGAAACGCTTATAGAAGTGTATAGTGAATTAGGAAGTAGCACAAGTAAATTGGCTACGAGGTTGGAAATTGAGTTAGAGAATTTTAGAAGTCAGTTTTCAGATGAAGAAGATTAATAATGAATAAATTGGAGAATAAAAGAATTAATGAATAACCATATTAATAACTTAACTTTTGAAGAATTTTGCCAAACAATTGACAATCATTTCGAATCTAAAACTAGTTTTCTATTTGTTGCAGATCTTGGTTTAGCTTGTGATATTTGTGATTATATTGAAGAAGAATATGATTTGGTTGCACAAGATGAAGAATTGGAAACAAGTATTGAAGAATATTATGTTTCAGTATATTTTGGTGAAAACGATGAAGTAAAAATGTATGTTGAATCTGCTAGAGGAAATAGCGGGAAATATAAGTTAGCAGATGAAACCAATGATTATGTTGATTATTTCATTGGTACAGGTATGAGTGAAAATGAAGTGGATAAATATTTGTTGGGTGATGGTACTTGGTCTTGGTTTAGAGTTGCTGAAGATGATAAAAGCGAAGAATCTGAGGATAATGAATTAACTGATGAAGAAGAAGTCTTTGTTCAAATGGTTAGTGAAACTGTGGATAAGATTTTAGCAACAGAAGGATGTCCAAATTGTATATTTAATATTCTTTTGGACTATGGAATTATGATGAGGAATATTGGATTTCAGGATTCTACGGATCGGATGAGAGAGTTTTTGGATAAGTGAACTACCAACTACCCTTTATGGATTGGTTAAAAAATTCCGCAGATTAAAAGCACATCTCCCCCTATTTTATTTGTAGGTTGGAGATGTGCTTCTGTGTGTGCGGAAAAAACAAAATATATTAAATGAATAAAAGGAAGTGGACTTAGTGGCAGGACGTAAAAATGTGGCAAGTAACGTGCCACAAGTTAAAGAAAAGCAAGTTTATAAATGTGTTTGTTGCGGACAAGAAAAACATAAAGAACGTGAATACTATAAATCAAATTCTATAATTTTGCGTTCCAACGATCAACGTATGGTTGTATGTAAACAATGTGTGTTAGATTTGTATGGATCGTTGGTTATAAAGTATGAAAATACAAAAATCGCGTTATATTTCCTATGTCGACTATTAGACATATATTTTGATGTAAATCTTTACCCAAGTGTTGAAATCCAAGCGAATAATAGTGGTAGTAATATTGCAGCTATCTATTTACAAAAAATCAACAGTCTTAATCAATACGGTTCAAAGACATTTATTGATTCTACCTCTATTGATTTGGGTGGAGAAAAGAATATTTTCGAAATTGGACAAAGTATTGAATTATCTGAAGAAGATAAACGAAATAAAGAAGATGTAATTCGTATGGTTGGGTATGATCCATTTGAAAATGAAAATCCAATGGATAAAAAATATTTATATAATACTTTAGTTGATTTTTTGGATGAATCAACGCTAGAAGATTCATTTAAATTACCAATAGTAATTGAAATTGTAAAAAGTTTTAACCAACTTGATAAATTCAACCAAGCTTTGACTTTAATGACTAATGACATAAATAATGTTCAAAATCAAGCAGGTGGGGTTAAATCATTAATTGAAACAAAGGATAAGATTTATCGTGCGATTCTTGCTATGGCAAAAGACAATGGCATTTCGGTAAATCATGCTACTAATAAATCTAAAGGTGCTGGTACTTTATCAGGTATTATTAAACAATTACAAGAGCGAGGATTTAATGAAGTTGAAGTTAATTTATTTGACATAGAAACCGCAAAAGGTATACAACAAGTCTCAGATCTAAGTAGTCAAGCCATTATAAAACAATTAATGATGGATGAGAATGATTATACTTGGATGATTTCTGAACAAAGAGAAATGATTCAAAAGCAAGAAAAAAGATTAATAGAATTAGAAGAAGAAAACAGATTATTAAAAATACATTTTAGAAAAAATAGTGGTGAAGACATAAATGAGTAAGCAAAAAATGTCTTCTCGAAAAATTGAAGGATATTTAAAATTAGCAGAATTAATTAATTGGGGTCGCCGACAACCTATTGAATTTGTTCGATTAGTTTTTGGAATAGACTTGTTGGATTATCAAAAATATGTTTTTATGCAAAGTTGGATAACAAAATTTAATGTTTGGCTTATGGGGCGGTCGAGTGGTAAAACTACTCTTGCGGCTCCTTTTATTATGACCAAATCATTATTGATACCAAATTTCAATGCATATATTATGGCTGGCGTAGGCTCACAATCACAGGAGTGTTTTCTTAAAATTGAAAATATCGCAAAGAAGAATATCGCTTCGTTTACAGGACTTACCGATGTATTTTTTAATGAAACTGTAAAGTCTGCTGCAAATCAAGATGGATTTACTCATAATCCCGCAAGCTTTAAGTTTAGTTTATATAATGGTAGTACGGTAAATTCATTGAATGGTGCATTTGATTCAAATAGAAGTAAAAGATCGAATCTCAATTTTTATGATGAGAGTGGTTTTGCTCCTGATGAATTATTTAATGCTTCTCTTCCCTTTATTACTCAGAATAGTGATTTCCGATTAGGTGGAGATATTGATGTTTCCACTTTCCCAAAACAATTTCCTAATCAAGCTATTTTTGCTTCTTCTGCATCAAGTACAGATACATTTTTTTATCGTATTTATAAAGAATATGCTCAACGAATGATTCTAGGCGATAAAAATTATTTTGTAGCTGATATTAATTCAGATATTGTAATTAACGCAACATTTAATGGTAAATTATATCCTGTACCATTACTTAACCAAGAGACTATTAATAATGCTATACGGGATAATAAAGACAAGGGAATGCGTGAATATAAAAATATTTTTACTACTGAAGGTTCAGAAAAACAAGTTATTAAAAGATCGATGATAATTAGAAATTCTGAACTAAGATTGCCAGTTTTAGCAAATGAAGGTGGAAGAAAATTTGCGTTGGCTTATGACCCTGCTCGTAGTTTCGATAACAGTGTTAGTATGGTTGGTGAATTAATATTTGATGAAAATATTGGTTATAAAATGCAAATATGTAATGGAATTAGTTTTGTAGATATTGCAAAAAAAAAGAAAACTCCAATGAGAACTCCCGAACAGACAAAATATTTAAAACAGATGATCCTTGACTATAATGGTAAACAATCAGCAGATTATGAAAATATTGAAGTAATTCTTATTGATGCTGGAGCGGGAGGTGGAGGAGTAAATATTGGAGATTATTTAATGGAAGATTGGATTGACGACACTGGTTTATTACATAAAGGTTTAATAGATAGAATGGAATCAGTAGATTATATACCTAAATTTCCAAATGCTGTTGATAAAATTAAATTACTTGCTCCACAGAAATACAAAAAGATGATATTTGATGCATTGATAGAAATGTTGAATCTTGATGTATTAACATTTACTGAAGAATATGATCTAAAAGGATTTTTAAATTTTGTTGATAAAAATGGTCAAGTAAAAATGACACAGCTTTCATTTGATCAACAATTAGCTTTAAAAAATATTGATTTAGCAAAAGAAGAACTTGTTAATATTTATAGGTATGACGGGACAAATGGTAATTATAGATATGATGTAGCAGATGATAAGAGTGGTAAACTTAATGATGATAGAGCTTATTGTATAGCTATGTTAGCTTGGCATTTATCTGAAGTAAGAAGAAAACATATAACCAATAAAAATAATCCAGGGGTTGATTTAAGTAAATATATTATAGCTTCTTCTAAAACTCCAAATTCTAATAATTATTTTGGTAATAATTTCCACGGTTTCGGCAACAAACCATCTTCATTTAGGAGATAATAAATAATTATGACTAATAAAAACACAAGTTTTAAACAAACTTATCAAATCCAATTCGATTTAATAACCACTCCTCTCCCATATGCAATAGATATTCTTTATAACATAGGGGATTTTGCTATACTTCAAAATAGATATTACATTTATACTTCTTTATCA
>JAJYWX010000012.1 GCA_021791275.1 bacterium
ACCAATTATTATATTTGATTGCTTCAATCAGGTGGAATGAAAAATCATGAATTATATTCCTATTCTCTGTTTGAATAACAAATGTTTTCATATCCTCAGTTCCTTTCTAAATGGCATAAATGTTATGATTTATTGGCTTTTATTTCATCATATTCTATTTGTAGTCCATAATAATCTGCTAAACATTGAGTACAACTATCATATTTTTCACAACTTTGTTTCCAACAATAAGCAGGTAAAGTTTCCTCAATAAATTTGTCTACTTCATATTGTTCACCATAGATTCTAATCAAAAATGAATAACCTCCTTTCACATAAATTACACCTTTCAAGGATTATTATGTAATATTATTATTTTTTATCTATTTCATCCCTGATGAAACGAATGTATTCTTCCACACGACAATAATAACATAATTCGTGTGTATCCTTACCGTCACAGTACCACTTGCAAAATGATTCTTTTAGTTCTAAGAGTTTTTGTTCCAAATAGATATCACCTCTTTCTTAATCCCACCATTTTTCAATATTATTCTTGATTAAATCGAATAACATTTCTCTATCTTGTTTATGCATATTATCACTGTGTTTGCTTGCTCTACTAAACATATTGAGTTGACGTTTATCTTCTGTCCAGGCCAATTTTGTATATTGATTGTCATACTTTTCAAGCGTAAATAATTCTTTATCACCATAAATCTTTTCATAATCAATTAGAGCATTACTTAAATAATTATCTTCAGTTAATCTTTTTGCTAGATTCTTTGCTATTATAATCTTATGTGCTACTTTGTCTGCTCCAACAAAATTAGCATTATGAGTGAATAAATATTCCATATGCTCAAGTTTTGTTGCTAGAATTTTATAGAAATAATATTGATCCCAATTACGGTCTTTCCAGATGGTGGGAAGCCATCTGATTAGATTATGTATACCATATTTAAAATTAAGATAAATTGATCTGATATTGATAGTTAAACCTCCTTTCTAACAGGGCATGAAACTAATTTTTCATCTGGTTTTTGGATACGTGGATATGTATATAAGTGTATTATACTACATTTTGATGGAATGTCAATATTATTATTTTTGGATTATAAGTAAGTCCCTCAGATATGTCTTCCGATTAAAGTCTGCTTTCTTCTTTATTGCCCTATTCACTGTCTCGATTTCTCCGAAATGAAATACTTTTTGCTTTGCTCTTGTTTGTCCAACATAGATAAGATTACTATTTAGCATATATGTATGTGCTTTAGGAGTAATTAAAATAACAATCTTTGCTTGACCTCCTTGGCTCTTTATAGTACCAATACTGTATGCCAATTTAACTTCTAACAAATCATTTTTATTATAGATTACAATATCATCAAATTGTATAATTACTTTACCATATTCTATTTTAAGAATAGTGCCAATTTCACCATTTGCTACAAAAGTTTTATCATCTTCATCTATCCAATCTTCTTTATATTTTATAGCTTTATAATTGTTTGTTGTTTGCATGACTAAATCTTGCTCATAAAATTTTGTTTCACCAATTTGAATATGAATACCTTTTCTTTCTACGTTAACATTAGAAACGGGTTGTAGAAATTTATTGATTAGAATCGTTCCATACTCACCGATATTATAAGCAGACAAAATCATTATATCTTCAACAGCATATCCAGTATTCAAAAGTTTATTGTACATCATTACGACTTTGTTAATTATTTTTTCTTGTGGCGTAGGAATAAAAACATATCCTTTATCTTCCCCGAATACCTGATGTTCACTAGAATTAATTAGAAATACTTCACAGTTTCTTGTTTTTGTTGCTACTGTTAGAATTCCTCCCTTGTCATATCTAAATATTTGAGTAAGAGAGACAATGGGTATTTTGTTAGAATTGATTAAATCATAAAAAACATTTCCTGCTGATATCGAAGGGATCTGGGCAGAATCGCCAATCATCAATAACTTTGTCTTATTAAAGTTAATTGCTTCAAGTAAATGCTTATCCAAGAATATATCAACCATTGAAAATTCGTCTACTATTACTACATCACAAGGTAATGGACATTGATCATTATAACCCCATTCAGGCGGGATATATCCCAATCCTCTATGTATAGTTGATGCAGGTTCTTTTGCATATTCTGCTAAGACTTTTGCAGCTCTACCAGTTGGAGCAAATAAACGAAATGATTTTTTATTATCTTTTAGCATTTTAATGACTGCATTAGTAGTTTGTGATTTACCAGAACCCGAAAATCCATTAAGTATGCAGATATTTGATTTACATATCATATCTAATACTTGAAATTGTTGATCTGTAAGTTCAATTTCTTCGTTAACTTTTCTATATCTTGCTGTATCTATCGTCCATATATTTTCTACTTTTAAACCTTCTAAAATTCTATTCGCGATATACTTTTCTGTATTATAAGTTTCTTGTAAAGCAACAGTCATTGAATTTTTATCAAAATAGATATGTTCGTCATTCTTAACTATATCAACAAAATGTTCTATACATTTCTTTGCTAACCCTTCAGATTGTTTTCGTAAATTTTTAATATCAATTTTTGTATTACCTTTATTTTCGTTCTCCTCAAGTAAAAATATAATGACCGCTTTTTGTCTCTGTGGAGAAGTTAATAAGTCACAATCAAAATCAATTGGTGGTTTTTCACCTTTTTGTATCATAGATTGGCATTCTTTATTGAATTCTATAAGAATCTTATCTGCTGTTTTAAATCCAATTCGTGATAGACCACAAAGACATTTATAAGGATCATCTTTTAGTTTTTCTTTGATTTTATCTATTGAACCATATTTATCATAAAGAATTTTAAGAACCTTAAATTCGATAAATCCTTTGAACTCATCAACTAATTCTGCCAGAGCAAAGTTTTCGATAATCCTACGCTTAATAACTCCAAAACGATATTCACCGATATTATAAAGTTTCTTTAAATCAATATCGTTTAAACGATTACTAAGAACTCTATCAATAATATCTGGATACTCACGCATAATCTCTTCTACTTGCTGGTATGAGTCAAGAATCTCTTGTAAAAACAATCTTGTTGCTGATTCAGTTCTAGGTCTATCCCGTTTGATGTTAATAACTTTATATTGACATCCTCTGCTTCCTTGTTGTTCTTCAGCTTTAATATGATATTCTACACCTTCATCAAGATCGGGTAAATTACCCAATACTGAAACATTACCAAATTTATTTTGTTTAATGTTTGGATATTTATAGTAATCAACATCAAATGCATAAATCTTGAAGTCATTTGAATCATGTATATTTCTTACCATACTTCCATCAAAATCCACTATTATTTTATCTACCATCAATACACCTCCCAATCAAATAAGATATCCTCCAACTCATCTGTTTTTTGCCATACACCGCCTATATTTTTAGTCTTAAATTGTGTTTTAAATTCATTAACTTTTAAGATACTAAATAATTCAAATGGATTCTCGACAAATAACTGAGAATCTTTAACTTTAGTTTTGATTTCGTTACCAGTCTGAATATGTCTTAATGTAACATATGGCTTTCTTTTATCATTATATGTTGTATAATCTATAACAATATAGTATTTATTCCCAGCTTTTTCATTTACATATATGACATATTCTAAATAGTCCTTTTCAAATTTTACTTGTTCTTTAATCGATAAAGATTTATCTTCTAGGTTATTTGTGCATTCTGTAATCAATCCCATAATATCTAATTCTTTATATAAAGCTACTGTTTCTTTATTACTATGTTTTTTTAGCAATTCTTCAGTCAAACCCATTGATTTTATTTTAGATTTATTAATTTGTTTTATTCCATTTAACATTTCAAAAATTTCTACGTATTTCAACAATTTTTTGTTCTTACCGAACTTCTTAAAAAATCCTAAACCAGTAAGTATTTTTAACTGTTTATTATTAGTAGATGTTTTTTTAATAATATCATAAAGTAACTCAGTAAATGTATTATACTTATTATTTCTTAATTCATATAATTCGGTTGCTATTTTAGAGTTACAATATTTAATACTTTCGATACCTTTATATATTGTATTTGTTTCCTTGTTAAAAGTATATTCATCAACAGATTGACCAAATTCTATTGATTTAATTTTAACCCCCTTCTCTTTTGCTAACTCAGTACCCATTTGTATATCCTCTTTGTTTGCAGAATTATTTAAGTATGCCGTAATAAATTCAAGTGGATAGTACGTTCTAAGTCTAGTACAAGCATAACCATCCATTGAATATCCTGTAGAATGGTTATATCCAAATTGATATTCTGAACTATCATCTATGATTTGAATAAATTGTTTTACTTCTTCTTCTGCAATTTCTCTAGATTCTTTTGACTTATTACAATATCCTTCTAATATTTTAGGTAATTGTTCGTTTAATAAATCTGTGTCTTTTTTACCAATTGCCCTTCTAGTAGTATCGGCAAGGGAACCATTGAATCCACAAATATCTGTTAGAAACTTAATTGTATCTTCTTGATATACCAAAAATCCATTATTTTGTTTTAATAGCATATCAATTTCTTCTGAAGGATTTTTGTTAAATTCTCTTGCTATAAGTTTGTCTCTGTAACTCTTACCAGAGGGTCTCAAACAAGCATTAACTAATGACATATCATTAATTCTCGTTGGTTTGAATGCCTTTAATAAAGAAAACGCAAAATCACTTTCGAACTGGAATACTCCTATCTTCGATTTAATCATATCATTCCAAACGTTTTTATCATTCCAATCAATCTCATGCGATTTGAGATAATGAGAGTTAATATATTTATAGGTATCTTTCATTATTCCAACTGTTTTTAAACCCAATATATCAAACTTAACATAATTTAAGGAATCTACAGCTTTCATAGCACATGTGGCAACAGGAAAGCTCTCATCCCCACCACTATAAAAAACTCCAAGATTATCTTGTAATGTTACAGGAGAACCTATTATGCCACTAGGATGATGCCCCTTTGATATTATTGTACCTTTAATACCATCAAAATAATAAAATAAATCCTTATTACTCTCTTTCAAATCTTGAAAATCTTGATATAATTTTTTTGCTCTGGCATTTGCTTTTTGATTTCTGATTTGATTCGTATATATTTCATGGTTATCAAAATCAACTGTAGATTTTTCTAAATCTAATTCTTCTAAATTAACTTCAGATTGAATTATATCATTATACTCTTTAAATATTTTTTCGTATTTATCCTTAATATTTGCTACTTCATCTAAATCTTTATAATCTAATCCCTTGGTTAATACATCTATTGTCCCTCTGTCTTGAAGTGTTCCAAATTGTGCTATATATGCAGTCTTGGTTGTTCCAAACTTATTAATAATAAACTCATATACTTTGGTTCTGTCTTTTGGTGCAAAATCTATATCAATATCAGCCAAACTTACTCTATCTGCATTACAAAATCTTGAAAACACAGTTTCCCATATTACGGGATCAACATCAATAATATCTAAAATATAGGCAATTGTACTTCCTCCTACCGAACCTCTGCAAAACCCATAGGGAATATCATTTAAATTACAGTAATCAACTAACTCGGACATAAATAATAAGAAACTTTCCATCCCTTGTGTTTTAAACGCTTTGAATTCTTCTTGTATATTTTGTTTATATTCAGGATTCTTTTTATCGATAATTTTTTTGTTTACTTTATCTTGATACTTTTGCATTATTTTATTTTTGAACAAAGTAGAAACATTTTCACCATAAAGATTTGGATATTTGAATGTTTTATCAAGTTTAAAATCTTCTATCATACTAGCAAATTTATTTGTGTTTTCAATAGCTTCTAAATACACTTTTTTAGGTAAAACATTTTGCATTTCAAATTTATTAATTAACTCATCTAAGGTTTTCCAAGTTAAATCAAAATCTTCTTCATAACTATTTTCTGTTTCAACTTTTTCTTCGTTTTCATTATCATTTTTTGATTTTTTCTTCGAGTAATCACTATTTTTGGATTTCTGTAATATTTTTCTACATGATGCTTTGTATTCGCTAGATGAGTGGGTATCTGTCCCCGCTATTAATGGAATATTATATTCTTTACTCCATTTCCATAATAAAGTGTTATATTCTTTTTGTTCTTTATAATCATGATATTGAATTTCCAAGAAACATCTATCATTATTTTTTGCTAACCAATCTAAAAATGTCTGAAAATAACCATCTGTATCATTTCTTTTTCTCCATAACATAGAAGCTAAACATGCTGTTGTTACAATGATATTTGAACTTGTATTCATTAATTCTTCTAATGATATTCTTGGATTATAATAAAAATGCCTATCGCTTTTATCTTCTTTTTTACCTTTTAAAGTTGCTAAAGAAATTAGGGAATTCAATTCTTTTACGCCATTTAAATTTTTAGCATATAATCCTATATGGTATCCCCTTTCATCAGATTCTAATTTTGTACACATGTATAGTTCTACACCATGTATGTATTTAATTTTTGCTTTATCACATTCTTGTTTCTTTTTTATCCAATCATATATTCCACCATGATTTGAAAACGCGAGAGCTTTAGATTTATCTTTTTTAGCAAGTTTAATATATTCTTTATAACTTGTACATGAGTCAGAATAACCATTACAATTACTTGTATCATCATGAACATGGAATCTAATGTAATCATCATCCATTTAACAAATATTCCTCCTAATCCAAAAGTCCTTCCATCCACGAAAGATCCTCTTCATTACTATTTGCCGATTCCATATGTGCTTTACGTTTCTCTAAATACTGAGCATAAGGTTTATGTAAATTAGCACTATATCCACTCAAATTAGAAAAGAAATATGATTTTTCATCAGTAATTTCTTCCCACCAGATATTATCATTTTTTGTTTTAAAATATTTAGCTTCTTTTTTACTAATATCAACAATAGTATTAATAATATCTAATTTTAAATTCTCAATTTCTTCAACTGTAAAAGGAATATATACATAGCAATCACTAACTTTATATTTACTTTGTATTTCTTCTGGCAAACAAGCTATATCATTTGTCATAGATAACAAATCTATATATGAATTAATTTCATCCTCAGAATAACATTTAGATTTATTTAACCACATTTTCGCATTGGATTTCAAACTTTCACCAATTTCATTTCTTGCAATATTTCTTTCAGTACTTTTTCCATTAGCTTGTTGAATTTCAACGGTTACATATTTAAGGAAACACCATCTAATCTTGATATTTTCCAATGGCACTCCTAGTTGTTTAAGACCTTCGGCATATAATACTAACTGCCCTTTTTCTTTATCTATCTTTTTACCTGTATAAATACTTGATGTTTTCCAATCAGTAATTACAAAACAATTATCTTCTTTATGTATAAAGTCAATATATGCCTGAAACAGGAAACCATTGATCCTTATAAGAATAAATTTTTCTAACTCAACTTTTTTATTAATTACTTCATGATTTTGAAAGAAATGTCTTAAACAGTATTCATATTTATTTGCTATGTTATTATTTTTTTCTTCATTACTTCTATCATATTTTAGTTCACCAGCATTAAATGTGAACAATGCATTTTCATATTCTTGTAACATATCTTCATACTTGATTATTTTACTATAAAAATTTTCAAGAATTACATGACAGGCATTTCCACTAACCCCATAAATGCCATCATCTCTATCTTCTTTAATTTGTAGTATGTATTTAAGGAAGTACTCATAAATCGAATTCTTGAAGCAATTATATCTTGACCAACTCCAGAGTTGACTTATTTTATATTTCTTCTTTAACGCTTCAAGTTCTTCTCCTGTTTTTCTAGCCACTTTAAATATTCCTTTCTCTCTTTTTCATTATAAGTAATTCTATATTTAAATAAATAATTATAAATTTTGTTAGTAGCATCCATTGGCGCTTCTTTATCTTTCAATAAATTATATTTATCATAGATGTAAGATATTTTTCGAATTCCATAAAATCGTTCACACATTGATCTAATATGATTTATATCTACTCCTACATCCATAGCTATAATAATTTCTACATTAAGTCCTATAAGAATTTTAACTTGTTCTTCTGATATATCATGACATCCAATTGCAACTACTGTTTTATCGTTTCTGCTATGTCTTTTTAAAACAGATTTTTGACTTTCTGCAATTACTACATAATTTTCTTCTTGAATATATTGATAATTTTCTTGTAAACCATACAGATTTATACTTCTTGGGTATGGTTTTATAGCTAAATATTTAGGTATGTCTAACATTTCAAATTCTTTTATAACCGTTCTTCCCATAATTCCTAAATAATCGTTTTCCGAACCACACCAGTATCTTTCGGGAATAATGATCCTCTTTTTTTGATTGCTATATCCTATTTTAAATTTATCGCAAGTCCAAGGCATAATGCCTTCCCTTATCCAATCAATATATGGATAAGGGACATATTCTTTTAACATTTCATCCGTGTATATTTCCAAATTACTTACATCACAAGAATATTTTTTCTTTTTTACTTTTTTAAAAATTTCTAGAGGATCTTTAAATTCTTTAACATCCTTCTTTTTATGTTCAAACTTATGTTCAAATCCAAACAAATCATGAATATATTTATTTGCCTCATAAAAACTCATTTCTTTTATCGTCATACATAGGGTAAATATATTACCTCGAATGATATTACTATCAGATTGATATATTTTAGTTTTTAGGGTTTCTTTTTTAATGGAAATAGCGTCTTTACTTGAATGAGAAGGTAATCCACACCTATATTCCTTGCCATATTCTTTAAGATGGTGACAATCTAAATCTTCAAGTATATCTTCAATTTTATCATTATCAATAATGTATTGAATTAGTTCATTTGCTGTGATATCACCATCCCCTTCTTACCAATCTACAGGAACAACCGTATAACCAATTTCTTTATATATATTGCGAGAGAGGTCGTGTTCCACTACAATCTGATATTCATTTGTTGAACCTTCCCTGTTTTTAACAATGAATATAATTTGATAATTTTTACCTCTCTTTAATTTTACGGGTATCTGTGATTCTATGTTTCCTTGTCTTTTCTCTTTTCGATAAACATCAAGTTCGTGTTTACCACCCTCTAATTCATCATCAAATACTTTTCTAATCATTAAACAAGTAGATGCTACATCAACAATATTTTTAGCCATACCTATATTATCTTGAGTATAATATCTTTGAACAGAACTTCCTTTACTTAATTGAAATGTAATCCAAATATGAACATTCTTTGATGCTGGTTTGATAACATCATTTATCTCAACCATATTTTGTTGCATGTCGAACCATGACTTTTCACTACTGGTAATTTTTGAATCAGCTTTAAACGTATCAAGCATAAAATATTTAACACCCATGCTAGAATATTTTTTTATGGTTTTAATTACTTTGGCAGTAGTGTATTGAGTAAATGGTTTAAGAATGATTGTGTTTCTATATTGTTTAGCCCATTCAGAACATTTATGTAATAATTCCTTCGTCTCCTTTTTATATTTACCATCTCTTACAATATATTTTTGCAAATCTTCTTTGAATATATTATTGGCGATCCAAACTAAATATTCTCTCTTCCATTTCTTTTCGCCTTCTTCGTTTATCATTATTACCATTTTTTCATTATGTTCAATAATACTAGGAATATTCAACGTTCGACTTAATGCGGTATTATGAGTAACAATAAAATTATCTGTTAAATATAAATGTGAATTACTATCAACCATAATACATTGACATTCTTCTTTACCCACAAATTTAATTTGTCTTATAGTCCTTCTTGCTTGGGTTTGACAAAATTTATATTTCAATGTATGTTTTTTTGAACTAAATGGTAATATTCCTTTAGCCATTTTTATATTTAGTCTATAAGATATCCTCCCTTTTTGTTTAATATTATTATAAGTATAAAAAGTTTGTCTCTCTGAAATTTTACAAGTACCACCTAATGATTGAATCAAAAACTGTATGTCTTCTGCTAATTGAATGGACGTAGTAGAGTATGTATATGTTTCATTTCTTACTTCTCCGTCTGTATCCATTAATCCTTGTAATAACTTAATTCTATTTTCTACAGAATTAAATAAATATTGTTCAGGAATAAATTTTTCATATGATTTTTTATCAATCAATTGTAAATTCTCTAATTCAATTTTTAATCTATGTAGCAATTCTCCTTTAATAAA
>JAJYWX010000013.1 GCA_021791275.1 bacterium
CTATGTTTTTTATCAAAATATATTACTTCTACACCCATTCATACCATTTATAACTGAGCATATATTTCAAGATTTAAAAAGATTAGGATACATAGATACTGAAAATGAAACAATGGATTATGAAATATATCCAAAGCTGTAAGTCTCTAATTATTGAAAAACCTATTAATCTTGAGTGATTTAGAATACTTAAACTCCTATCTCATTCAAGAAATCTTAATAATGGAAGTATAACTAGCCTTACAATAGATATTAGTAACATAAAAGATATTACAGAAAGATATAATTCCCTATTTAAATCTCTTTACGAAAAAACTGATATGGGTTATGAGGATTTTAAACTAAAACTAGAAACAGATGCAGAATTTAGAACTGAAGTTTTTCAAATTTTTAATATGATACTTAGAATTTTTAACTCAAGAAATACCTAAGGATAAATAAGACAACTTATCAACTGAATATTTATAAGTTGCTAAAAAAACCCGAAATATGTTAATATTCTTTTGTTTATGAAAGATTCTATAAAGCTAGAAGCTAAGGAAAGAAAAATTACAGGCAAAGAAGTATCTTCAATAAGAGAAGAGGGGTTCATCCCTTCTGCAATATTTGGAATAAACGGAAATAAAAATATCTCTCTTGATAAAAAAATATTTCTAAAAGTATTTGAAAAAGCAAAATACACATCAGTTATAGAGCTTAGTGCTGGAGATACTAAACATAATGTCTTAATTTCAGAGATACAAACGCATCCAGTAACTAATGACGTCTTAACCGTAACCTTTCATGAAATTTCACTGAAAGAAAAAGTTAATACTAATGTCCCAATAGAGCTTGAAGGAGAGGCTCCAGCAGTAAAGACATACAATGGCATATTAGTACATTCTCTTCAAGAAATTGAAATATCTGCACTACCAGGAAATATACCACAAAGTATTGTTATTGACATAAATAAACTTGAGGAAATTGGAGATTCCATCCTTATAAAGGATATATCACTTCCAGAGGGAGTAGAATTAGTATCAGATGATGAAGAAACATTAGAACTTGCAATAGTAACTGTAGCTCCTCCAACTGAAGAAGTTGAAGAAGAGGCAGAAGAAGAGGTATCTCCTGAAGATGTTGAAGTCATAAATGAAAAGAAGGAAGAAGAAAGCACAGAAGATTAATTTGCATCTAATTCATATATCCTCTAAATCTTTAAAAATTATTTATCTAATTAATCCGTTGCTTGTATAACAAGATATAGTTTTAAAAAAAAACATATGTTATACTTACGAAAATGCAACAAGTCGAAGATTTCATAAAGAAACAACTCAATTCTAATGTGAGTAAGGAAGATATAGAAACTTCATTACTTTCTGCCGGGTGGTCTAAGGCAGATATAGAAAAAGCTTTTGAATCAGTTGAATCCCCCAATAAAGATAGTGTTCCTGTCCCACCAAAAGCTGAAACCCAATTACCTTTAAATGCAGAAATGAAAAAGCTACCCAAAAAAGCTTATTGGATTTTCTTTATAAGTTCTGCATGGAGATGGGTAATATATATTACAATTATATTCACAATTCTATTCATTTCTACTTTTTCTGCATATCAAAACTTAAATCGTGCAAGACACATCCTAGAAGGATTTATAATTATACTTATTATTATATACATTTTTATTGCAATAGTTTATCTTATTATTGCAAAGTTAAAATATGATAATTACTCCTACGGACTCTCAGACATTGGGCTTAGGATTCAGAGGGGTATAATATCCAGAAATATAACAACTATACCCTATGAGAGAATACAGTCAGCAGATATATACAGAGATATATTCCACAGAATAATAGGACTTTCTATGTTAATTGTTCAGACTGCAGGAACGTATGGATCAGTAGGGGGATTTCGCTCTGGTTTGGGAGGAGGAAGATTAATTGGGTTAACGACACAAGATGCTGAATCTTTGCAAACAGAACTCCTTACCCGATCAAAGCAATCTAGTTCAAATAGTGGGATATAAAAATAATCCTAGATATGCCAAATAAGTTTTACTCAAGAGTATACCCCTTGTAGCAAATCTGGGGGTCTCCAACACCACTTCCCTGCGGTGATATAAATACATGTTCAGGTTTTGCAGGCTTTTTAAATTCAGTATTTAAATAATTTATTGCCTGCTGTCTATAATATGTACATGGGCTACTTGTTATACTTACAAATAGTCCATTGCCTATCTCATCTATTGTAAACCCATTTAAAAATGAAGGTGCCTTTTTTGTATAGTATTTTTTAGGAGTCACATCTTTCTTTACAACTACAGAAGTATTCTGAGATGAATTTATGCCATAAGACCCAGCGAAATAAAGTGCAGATAAAATCAAAATCAGTGCAATGATACCTGAGATTAATATTGTTATTGAATTTTTTTTAAAAAAATTTAAATTCATGATGTTGCAAAATTACAAACACTTAAATAATATTCATAAAAATTATGTACCGAATCTGCATACCCTGGATCATTCCCATAATTGGGAGTTCCAGAATTATATCCCGCTGAAGCATCTAGCATAAGCGTAGTCGTCCACTGGCTTAAACTATTTATAGGGGTTCCCCCATTTGCCTCAGTTGCAAGACCTCTCAAATATATGCTCGCCCCTATCATTGATGGAAGAAAAACTGACTGATTGGTTTCATATTTCTTTGCAAATGGGAAATGCCCATTTATAACATCCGTTACTTGGGCAATAAACCCCTGCCAGGTACTTGGCAAGAATTGAAATGGGCCTGGAGATTGAGGATTTGTATCTGGATAATAAATCAATTCTAAACTTTGGACATTGGTTTGCCCAGACTGAGTTTCATTAAAAATACAATTAGGCCCACTTTCTTGCCTTTTTTCGGCAGCTAAATATGCGGGAGGAACTACTAACATTTGCCCAACAGTATCATAAACACTAATAAGATTACTTGATAAGTGACAATAGCCATGATTAGTGAAAAGCTTAGGGTTACAAGATGGATCTGGCGCTGTATTTTTAGGTATTGGTGATGTTCCAGGAAATACTGCTCCAACTGTCCCAGGTTGAGAACAATATGGATTTTGTTCTATCTGAGAATGAACTTTAAAATCTAATTTAAAAATAAATATTAAAGATACTACTACAAAAGTTAAAGAGAATATTAATTTTATTTTTTTTCTATCAGACATAATAATATACTTCATATTATATTATTACTAATCAAATGTGTACACAACATTTTCACTTGGATTTATTCCTCTGCTCATAAGATACTCCTTTGCATCATGCAAATATTCATTTTCTATATTCTTTAAATTTGGAGAACTAAAGTCTGAAGCACTAACATTTAAAGTTACATATAGCTTTCCTGCGGAGAGTTTTCCCTTACTAGGGTTTGTTGGTACATAATGAACATCAAATCTAGAACTATTATAATCTATTGCACTTAAGCTAAAATTAGCTGGATTAGAAATATCTAAACTTTGTGGAATATTTTTGTTTGGACTCTTGGAAGAAAGCAAAGAAAAAGATAAAGCAATAATTAATATAAAAATTATAATGGCAATAATTATAAGATAATACTTTCTTATTATGAGGTAAATATTTGTTAGATTCATATAAATATACTATATATTTTAATATTAATTTTCAATTACAAACCCTACTACCATGTAGGCCACCCTGCTGGAAGTGTCCCAGATACAGGAGGAATAAGATGCCCAGATGGTGCACCTAATGAAGTTAATAATTGATCATAGTTTAAACCAAAAGCTGTAGAATTTATATGGTTAAATACCGTACTTGCCATGGCAACGTCACCATACCCCACAGATGGCCCCTCTCCCCAGCCTGTTTCTATTCCATATCCACAATTAAACATATATCCTATCACTGTAGAAGATGTCACACTCTGCCCCACATGAACAGTTGGCCTTATACATTCAGCTGAATAGGAATATAGCCCACTGGCAGGTCCAGCAGTAAGATGTTCATCAATGAAAACACTATTCGTAGGAGGCCCCCAACCACTATCAGTTGGAGCATATACATTTACTATTGTACCTGGGCCTAATGCATATATAGGTCCTGTACCTGAGTAATCAACTCCTTGGTCTATTCTTTCTGGATATAAGTTAGATATACTTCTTAGAGGATTCCTATATTTTGTATTTCCACCTAAAGGTTGAGGAGAAGGAGTAGGTGCTGGAGTTTGCCCAGATTGAACACAAGCATAGGGATTGTAACTTCCAAGTGCATTTGCAACTACAGGATCATTCGTAGAAACAGCTCCGGAATATATAAGGTACAAAAGCATAGGGTCTGGAAATTGGGATCTATCTTTTATATAGTATTCCCCAGCTGGAAGAGGTGAAAGACCTGTAGATGTAGTTCCAGGGATATTAGGGTTTTGAAAGAATGGCTGAAACTTATGAAAGTCTAAATTTTGCTCTATTATAGGTGCATCCCCAAGCCAAGGATAGTAAAAGCTTCCAGCTGTAGTATATACGGGAGTCTCACTTGTGGCATTTATCATACAGGCACTTGAAACAGGATTTTTAAATAAAGCTAAATTAGCGTTCACATTTATACCAATCCCAGAGAATAAATTGTTCTGTATCTGTGCTTCTGTTTGACCATCATATGTCCCTTGCCCTGTCTTTAAAACATTTAAAACTGCACTCTTTAGATAATATGTATTTTTATTAACATACTGATCCCAAGCATTTATATTTGTATGCCCTATTGGGGGGCCTTCATCTAAGGAGGCTTCATAATACCACTCATCTGCAAGTATACGATTAACACCCTGAAGACCCAAAGCGGTTGAAGTCGTTTGAGTTCTTAACCTTGCAACTTCTGCTTCTAAATTGCTCACGCACGCCTTATCTGAAAGATTACACGGAGGAATATTTATAGTAAACGGGGTACTTTGCTGATAGACATTTGTACCATCTAAATTGTTAAGTGTGTCTGTAGTATTGAATTGACTTATCGTGTTTGAGCAATAAGGAGCACTTAACTGTTGTATTGGTGCGGTCATAGAACTCCCAGTTAAAAACCCATATATGTATCCAAAGAAAGATGAAATACCGTTTAAAATACTCTGGAAAATCCCCCCTCCTCCATTACTTGTAACATACCCATATATTGTGGTTTGAGCATTCTCAGAGGTAGGAGTATATGGATCTCCATATGGATAAAGCAGCTTACAATCAAGATTTCCAGTATTAGAACCTGCGCATTCATTGTTAAACTCACTTTGAGAAACAGTCCCATAAAGATTATTAGGAGTGTTTGTCTCTATTCCAGGATTGGGAAGGTTGTTTATATTGTATTGGTTATCAATAAATATACTTGTACCTAAAGTAAAAAGATCTGCAGCCTTACCAAGATATGGCACTGGGAAATAGAAGGGTTTTAATAATGGATAATCTGAACCCTTAGCAGAAGATATTACCTCTGGAAGGGTCAAGCCTCCAATTCCAGGCAGATATTTAGCATTAAGGGAAAAATTTATATATGGATTATAGTTTTGCTTCTCTATGATAAACCCAAGTGGAGTATATGGATTACCGTAATAATTATCTCCAGACCTTTGATATGCAGTCCCATCCGAGCTTATAGAATCAAAGTAATTAAGTAGAGGAAATTGAGTAATATCTAATCCATATGCATATGTCCCGTTACCAGAAACAACAGCCTGTCCCCCTTGATCAACTACACGAAGAGGAAAATCTATAGTAAAATTTTCAGTATTACAAGAGGTCCCAATTTTACCAACATTAATAGTTCCACTTATAATTGAGCTGCACATGTTATACACTTCACTTGCTGCATAAACATGATTCTTTATCCCTAAGAGAATAAAAATTACCACGAATATTAATATAAAATTTTTAATTGATCTTAATCTCTGGAACATATAAAAAAAATCCTTCACTGCTACCATTTAGTATATCAGCTTTACCTGAAATGATATATATTGGTACTAAATTCTTGTTTTTCAAATCTATATAAAACCCACTTGATTGATTAGAAAAATAGACATCTCTTATACTTAAAACATTAGCATAAAAAGGGAACTGAGATATGTTGGCATTTGTTAATTTAAAACTAGAATTATAACCATAATCCATCTTTAGATTAAATGGATAAATTGAAAAGCTTTTAAGCTGATTTTTCAAGTTAAATATGAATTGATCATAAAATTTTTCTCCATCCTCTTTATATATGTATTGATTATTGACTTGGGGATATAGATTTAATACCTCTTCCCCTTGGGTGAAAAATATTGTATCTTTAAAATTATATGAATTGATCTCAAAATCTTTTTTCATAATATTTTCAGAATATGTATATATATTCTTGACTCCAGATTTTAAACTCTTATATGATTCAAAATATGACCCATTTGAATAAATTAACTGCCCTCCGTTGTAAATCCATACTATCTGAGAAGAAGAGGTACTCTCTGGGGGAATATTTATTCCCAAATTTCCAGCAATACTGTAGGGTGTTTCTGGATAATATAAAGAGTAAAAAACATCAGATTGAGATGGTAAATTTAGTAAGAATTTTTGATTGGTTGGAATAATAGATGTCCCTTGAAAATCAACACTTGGAATAACTTTCTTTATATTATTAGATTTTTTAATTTCATTAACATTTTTATTTTGCGGATGAAACTTAAGATATGCATACAAGAGCAAAACAAATATTAGAAGTGGCAATAAAATCTTTAAATATTTCATGATAAAGTTAATTTCCTAAATATTCACCCTTATAAACAACTTCCCCTTTATAAAGATATGGATTATTTACAGTAAGCTGTATAACACCTTTATCCGTTTTAACAAAAACATTGTCAGCCGTAATATTATTTGGAGTTTTCTCTATATTAATTATCTGTCCTGAGGATGGAGATGTAAGAAAAGAATATGTAGGTGATTGTGTCTTATTATTTAAAGTATTCGATGTGTTATTGTTAGATGATCCAGAGAAAGCAGATGATAGAAAATTCCCCCCTATAAGTGACCACATTACAACCATAATAAATACGGTTCTTATAAAATCTTCCACATCCATCTCTCCCCTGAAGAATATGGAAATAAAACCTATTAGAATATCTAATCCTATACTTGCACCTAGAGCTCTACCAAAAAGCCAAGATGATACAGAATTCCACAAAGATTTTGCCCCCTCTCCAAGATAGAAAAATATTCCATGTCCAAAAATTTTCTCTACTATCCAGTTTACAACGACTACTCCCCCTACAAATATTACTGTACCCACAGCAAATGGAAGCAAAAGTGCTCCTGTAGTAGCTATACCAAGAAGTCCAAGTGCACCTGCACCAATACCTGTAAGGACTCCTGCAAACCCTGCTATATCAGCTAAATCAACGGCGCCAAGAACAGCTCCTACCATAGACCCTATAACTAATCCTCCGAAAACTGTTTGTAAAAGACTTGAAACAAATGCGGCCGATCCAAGTTGGAAGGTAAGTCCCTCCCAAAATTTTTCAGTAGTCATATTTATACCCAAGTCTGCTAAGAACAAACCGTTACCTGCTTCTCCCAAGAATTTAACTCCCTCAGACATAAAACCTGTAGCTTTACTGAAGAAACCAAGGTCAGTCTGTGTTGCAAATTTATACCCCACATATAGTCCTCCCCCTGCAATACCTGCGACTACTCCAGCAACTGGACCAAGGAAGTATGAAGTGACTGCATATGCAATAAGCCCAGGCAGAAACCCCTTCTCTACCAAGTCAAAAGTGTTCTGTATTCCAGTTTTATAAAATATGCTTTGTTCCGCAACCCCCCATCTTGTATCTGATATTGCAGATAGATATTTTATACCTACTCTTGCAGCAAGAGTCCCTCCCATAATACCTAGAACCGCAACCGGAGAGGTTACACCAAAGACAAAAGCCAAAATTGCACCCCCAATAAACCCAGAATTTACACTTTCAAGTATGTCTGAGAGTGGAATTCTATCTAATACAGGTACAGGCAATCTTATATCTCTTACAGCCCCAATTTTTCCTATAGAAAAGATAGATCTCTCTGGATAAATATCCATCAAATCTCTCATATTTAGAGCCCCTAACCTTTCTATTTCTCCATTCTCAAATAAGATTCTTGATATTTCTCCCCTCATATCAACATCACTAATATCCCTAAGCTCAGATAGAGTCATATTCCTAATCTCTTCTGGAAAATCTACACCTCTAAATATATTCTCCAGAGTTATCCCTGCACCTTGCAAAGATACTGCAAAATCCGAAGAATCGAAAGCAGGAAGCATATCCATACCCCTAAATGCTTCAATTTCATTGAATCTTTGAATAAATTCTGAATAGCTTGCATCTAAATCAATCCCACTTCTACCCAAAAATTCTCTTAACGAAACAGAAGTTCTCAATTCATCAGCTATAGCATACTCTCCGATACTATCTAAGTGGTTTACTAAATCAATCTTGAATCTGGCTTCATTTATAAAATCTGAAAATCTGCCACTTTTTAATGCATCAGATATTTCTGCCAAACTTTTCCCTTGCTGTGAGAAAAATTTAGCAGAAAATCTTGTACCATCAAGCCCTCGTATTGTTGTCGAATTAGCTAATTTTGATAAATCATCTTCTGATATACCCGTCAATCTTGAAAAATCTGCCCTGTACACCCGGCTAATGAAATCAGCTCTTGCTGCCAAAACTTCGTCAGAAGCAACTGCATCTACTGATTTAGCGGATTCATATAATCTTGAAAGCTCTTCATTGCCAGCAAGCCTATCTATTAGATCTGCCGGAAGTGGTTGCCCCTCAATATTTACAAACTTAGCTAAATAATCTCTCATCTCAGGCTCTAGGGCCATAGAATCAATTTCCCTGAAATAATCACTAGCTCTTGCAGGATCAAATCTGAGCAACAAAGATTGCCTATCTGCAAGTGTATCAGATATAACCCTAGAAAATTGTTCATTTACATATTCCAAATCTAGAGGAGACCTACTCTCTAAAGCTCTTTCTAAATAATCTCTAAATCCACTGCCTCCTCCAAAATTATCAACCATCCTTGGAGTATAATGATAATCCCTATATAGACTTCTATAAAATTCCTCTTCTGTTAGAGAAGCTAAATTTCTTAACTCTACCTCAGATGTAAATCGTCCAAAATCTTCAGGTTTAACTACAAAACGTGACCCTGCTTTTTGAATAAGATTTATAGCAATAGATGCACCAGAAAAACCTATTCCAAAAATTAACCCACCCACTGGGCCTAAAAATGCAGTACCAATTAAAAATCCCCCTGCACCCGCACCTATAAATGAGTGTAGTACATCATACGTAGATACACTAGAAATATCGTGTAGGGTAATATCTTCTATATATGAAGATTTAAAGAAATCCGCAATAATACCGGTGGTTATTCCTACCCCAGGTATCACAAGAAAAATAGGAAGACCTGTAGCTAAGAATAATCCGACACCGATACCTAAGGAAGGAATACCTAGTCCTGTTAAATATTCTGATTTAAAAATTCCTAATCTAAGCTCACTAACATCCAGAGAAGATAAATCTGCATATGTGCTGAAATTTCTCCCAATAAGGACATTGCTGATAATCCTTGTTACAAAACTTCCCGCAAAGACTCCCCCAACTCCCAGTGCAAGGGGAAGTCCTCCAACTCCTAAAAATGATAGAGCTACCAAGGTTACAAATGCTGGACCAAAACTAAACGTTGTAGAATTAAAAAGTAACTCTGGAGTACTCAAAGTTGTGTCTAAAAATGAACTTCCAACCCTTTGTACTATATTTACAACCAAAGGATTTTGTACTGAGAAATAACTTGTAAAATCAAGTGCGAATTTAGATGTAAAAAAAAGCCCGCCGATTATTGCACCAAATAAAGAAGAAGATGTCATTGCGCCAATAAGTATAGCCGGTATTGCAGCTTCTATTGAATCTTTTGCT
>JAJYWX010000034.1 GCA_021791275.1 bacterium
AAGAATATTATAAGGTTTAAGGATCTTTTTTGTCAAATGAATTAAGTATTCCAAAGTGGACTATCTATATTCTTGATAAATTTATCTTTAGAATTAAAATCTTTAATTGCATTATCTATTAATTTATCTATTATTTCTGAGAACTGTACTCCTGTAGCTTCCCAAAGATAAAATGAGAGTGATCCAGGTATAGTATTTATTTCTATTGGATAAAATTTATTATTTTTTTGATCGACTAAAAAGTCTATTCTTGCTAAGCTCTGCCCATCTAAAAGCTTGTAGATCTGTTTAGCTGTATTTCTTATTGATGCATCTAAATTTTTGTTAATTTTTGCAGGAACTTTTCTCTTTGATCCAGCCATCCCCTCATTAGTCTTACTTTTTTTACCCCCTTCTTGAAGGTACTTATCTTCATAGGAGTAAACGATATTTAAGTCTTTTTCAATTTCTTCAGAGAGAGATAATTCTATTTCATTATTATTTTTCATTAATGAATAAGTTATCTCAATAACATCATCTTTAAATTTTTCTATAATAATTTTTTCATCAAATAGTATATCTGTATCTATAATGTCTTCGAGTTCAGAATCATTTGTAACTTTTTTGACACCTATACTTGATCCTAATGAATTAGGTTTAACTATTGCAGGATATCCAATCTCTTTTTTTATTCTTTCTATACATTTATCTCTATTATTTTCCCAATCATCTTTTAATATATACATCCATGGGACAATTTCGATATTATTTTCTTCTAATATATATTTGGTAATTATTTTATCTATACCAAATAAAGCTCCTTTGATGTTTGGTCCAGTATAGGGGATTTTTAGTAAATCAAAAAAACCCTGTATTTGACCATTCTCCCCCTCTCCTCCATGGAATGTTGGCAAAATAGCATCTATTTGTGTGATTTTTTTTATACTACCTATGTAAAAAGAAGTTTTCCCCTTATATAGAGATATTTTGACAGGGATTTTTTTTAATTTTACAAAATCTTTAAAAGTTTCAAATTTAGAAAAATCTTTTATATATTTAAATTCGTGTTTTTTATCTATATATATAGGATATACATTATATTTTTCAAAATTAAATTTCCTATATACCTGTTTGGCAGTAATTATAGATACTTCATGTTCTGTAGATTCTCCCCCAAATATTAAAACTATATTTTTTTTATTCATAAGTTTTTTATATAATATTCATCTGTAATATCATTTTGTATTAATACACATCCATTCTCATTAAACTCAGATTTATGATTTTCTATATCATAGATATTTTTTATATTTATGATTTTATTTTTATTCTTTATACCACTTATTATAAAGTTTTTAAAAGGGCTATCATATAAAAGAATTTTATCTACACTTTTGTCTAATAATTCACCATACTTTTTATTTATAAGACTACTTTCATTTCCTCTTTCTACTATACCCCCCGTAGCAACATAGATATTTCTATATAAATTTTTATCTTTCATATCTTTTAAAAATTTTATTGCAGATTGGGCACTCTCTTCTCCGATATTATAACTGTCATCTATATAAGTAATTGAATCTTTCTCATAAGGATACATCCTTCTTTTTGTAGGAGATATTAAATTGATTTTTCCCTGTATATTTTTTATATTAAATAATTTTGCACATTCAATCGCTAAGGTAAGATTACTTATCATGCTATATCCTAGCAATTTTGTTTTAAAAGTATCTTTATTTACTTTAAAATGTATCTCGTTTTTCTTAATATCCAATATTTTATATTCAGTTTTTATGTATTTTTTATTTTTGCTAAACTCTATTTGTATATTATATTTATCAAAAGGATATTCATATATATCTTTTGGAGCTATTATTGTTGCATCAGTTTTAGAATAATCAACTGCTTCTTTCCCAGCTTTAATTATATTTCCAATACTTTTAAACTTTTCTAAATGTTGAGTCCCTATGGAAGTTATTATTGTTACATCTGGGGAAAAATTTTCTGCTATTTCTCTTATCTCTCCAATCTTATATGCTCCTGCTTCTATTAATAGTATCTCTGTGTGAGAATCCATATCTTTTAATATTCTTTGAGATATACCTATGATTGTATTTATGCTTCTTCCTTCTGAAAATTTATTTGGAGAAAATACCTTATAATCATATGATAGTAGTGTATTCAAAAAATTTGTTGTACTAGTTTTTCCATAACTTCCTACAACCATTATTATTTTTATATCTTTTATTGAATTAACTTTTTTAACAGCTTTCTTTATTAGTCTGACCTCAAAAGATCTTTGGAAAGGGTAAATAACAAGTAATGATATAAGGATGTATATCCATGATAATTGATATATCGCAATTATAATAAGTAGAAATATTATTATTGAATAGGGTTCAGAATAATTTTTGAATATATTTATATAAAAATATATTAGTGTTAATAATTCTAATAATATAGTTATTGTTAATAGTAATTTTATTTTAGATGTGAATTGTATACTATTTTTATGTTGTAGCTTTTTGCCTATATATAATTTAGGAAGGGCATATTTGAAAAAATCAATCACATTGTACTCCATTAACTGGAGAGAATATAATATATTTATAATATAGGTTTTCTTTATACTAAATTTTCTCATTTTTCTTTAAAAATTTTTTTACAGTCCCTGAAAATAAATATGGATTCTCAATATGAGCAAAATGTGTATATCCTTGCAAAACTACAATTTCAGAATCTTTAATTTCTCTTTGAATTAAGTAAGATTTAGATATATCTAACTCTTGATCATGATCTCCCCAAATTATTAAAGTGGGACAGTGCACATTTTTTAACAGTGGTTTTACATTATAGTTTATTGCTTTTATGAATACATTTTTTAATTCTCCTGCATTAATATAGTCGCGACTTTTAAATTTATTTTTTATCTTTTCAGGTACAATTTTTTTTATGGATTTAGATGATATAACTCTGTTTATCTTTTTATCTTTTTCTATTATTCCTGCAGAAGAAAATAATATTAAGTTCTCTATAATAGAATTTTCTTGACTTGCCATATTGATAGCAATCCTGCCTCCAAATGAATGAGCGAGTATATTAATCTTTTTTATTCCTAGTTCTTTTAAAAATTTTTCTATATATCTTGCATAATCATCTACCCCAAAATCCAAGAATTTTCTGTTTTTACTTTCTCCAAACCCTGGTAAATCTGGGCATATGACCCTGTACTCGTCTTGCATAAGCTCAATTATATCGTTCCAACTTTCTTTATTTTGTTGCCAACCATGTAATATCAATATTGGTGTTTTTTTATAATCATTTTTTGTATCTATATATGCTATATCATTTATTTTTCTCATAATTTATTATTATATCATTAATGTGAAAGTATTTTTGAAAAAATATCTTTTTAATATATAATATCTTTATGGTAAAAATTATACTTTTCTATAAATATGTAAACATAGAGCATCCTTTATCATTTAGTAATCAACAAACAAAAAGACTTAAATTACTTAATCTTAAAGGGCGTTTAATAATTTCACGAGAAGGAATTAATGGTACTTTATCTGGAAGAGAGGAAGATATTAATGATTATGAAAAATCTCTTATTCAAGATAAAAAATTTGAAGATATAGTTTTTAAAGAATCATTTTTTAAGGAAGAAGTTTTTCCTAGATTGTCAGTTAAAATAAGGGATGAAATAGTCTCTTTAAAAAAACCTATTGATATAAATAATAAAGAAAAAAAAGGTAAATATATAGATATTGATAAATTTCATGAGATTATAAAAAATAAATCTGATGAATATGTCATCTTAGATGCAAGGAATAATTATGAGTCTAATATTGGGAGATTCAAAAATGCTATTACTCCAGATATAGATAATTTTAGAGATTTCCCTAAAGTTTTAAAAGATATTAAAAAGTATAAAAATAAGAAAATTGTTATGTATTGTACTGGAGGAGTTAGATGTGAAAAAGCTTCTTCTTATCTTATTAAAAAAGGATATAAGAATGTTTATCAGCTTAAAGATGGAATTTTAAATTATATTAATTATTATCCAGATGATTTTGAAGGAAAATGTTACGTTTTCGATAAAAGAATTGCTGTTGGAGTTTTATCCAATAACAGTATTATTTCAAAGTGTACATATTGTTCTAACAAATCTGATAGATACGTTAATTGTGAGAATAAGTCATGTAATAAACAATTTATTGTTTGTACTGAATGTGAATCTAAATTTAACAAATTTTGTTCAGTTAAATGTATGAGTAAGATATAAGATGAAAATAGCCATATTCTCTAGAGCTAAAACAGATGAAGTTTTGATGATTCAGAAAGAAGCTCAAATTAGAGATCACATTGTTGATATAATAAATCCAATTGACCTTGTTTTTGTACAGGATAAAGAATTTAGAATATATTATAAAGAAGAAGATATTCTAAATTATGATGCATATATACCCAGATATTTTGGAATTAAAACGTCAAAAGGTTCAAAAAATAATAAAAGTTTAGTTATAAAATATCTAAAGAATCATGGTAAAGCTGTTATGGACTCAATAGAGGCTGAAAGAGTTCACGGAGAAGGAAAGATGTATTCATTTTTCAAATATTCTGATTTAGGAATTAACCTTATACCTACTCTGTATTTTTATAAATATCAAGATATTTCCTTATTAGAAGGTTTAATAGATAGATATAATATAAAAAGTCCATTTATAGTAAAGAGTACTACCGGTGCACAAGGCAAAGACATATATAAAGTTGATAATATTGAGGATTTATTTAATATTTTAAATGAAAATAATAATTTATCTTTTATGATTCAACCATATATTAAGGCAGACCATGATTTAAGAGTATTATTATTAAAAAACAAAATATTAGGTGCAATGGACAAAATTCATAAGGAAGATAATTTTAGAGGAAATATCTCACAAGGTGCTATAGGGAAAAGATATGAATTAAGTGATAGTTTAAAAAAGGATGTTTTACTTTGTTCTCTTTTAAATGGAGGGGATCTTGTAGGAGTAGATATTCTTATATCAGATAATAAAAGTTATCTTTTAGAAGTTAATAGAGCTCCTCAGTTTAAAGGTTTTTCAAAATACGTTGGTATTAATGTAGCAAAAGAAATAATTAAATATTTAGAATTATTATATTTAAAATAATGAAAGTCTGTGTAATTACAAGGTCTAATAAAGGAAATAATCCGAATGATTTTTTTGATGTAAAAAGTCTCAAAAAATCTTCTTTGAAATCCAATCATGAATTTTTTATGGTTAATCCAGAAGATTTAGTATTCAGCTATATAGATAATAAGCTTAATATAGATATTCTAGGAGGAGGAAATATATTAGATTTTGATATTTACATAATAAGGATATCACTGATTGTTTATCCAGAAAGAAAAAATAGTGATTCTGCTCTTATCACTGAATACTTACTTGGTAATGGAAAAACTGTTTTGAATATATCCAATTCATTCAGATCTAAAACTAGAAATAAAATGTATGATTTTATGATATTATCTCAATCTAATATACCTCTTATTCCGTCAATATATTTAGATAGCAATGATATTGATAATATAGAATATTATATATCTAAAAATAATTTTAAATACCCATTAATTCTAAAATCGATCAAAGGGTTACAAGGGAGAAATCTTTTTAAAGTAGAAAATTTTGAAGAGATTAAAAAGATTATTTCTAAAAATAGTCATATTAGTTTTATGATTCAAGAGTACTATAAAATATTGCATGATTTAAGAGTTATAGTTTTGGATGGTAAGATTTTAGGTGCAATGGAAAAAATACCTAAAGAAGGAGATTTTAGAGGTAATATATCACAAGGAGCTAGTGGAAAAAATTTTGAACTAGATAAAGATCTTTCTGACTTGGTGAAAAGGACTTATTATGCAGATGGAACAGAATTTATAGGAATTGATATAGCAATTACAGATAGAGGGACATTTGTTCTAGAAGTAAATCGAGGATTGGGATTTGAAGGTTTTTCTAAATATTTAGATATAGAAGTTTCAGACCACATTATTAAATATTTAGAGAATAAATTTAATAATCAATAAATTGTACTTATTACTTTTTTAATAATATCGATATCAATTTTTTCTTTTGACTGTATTCTAGATATTTCAATGTTATATCCTACCTTCTCTTGGCTTGTAATTATTAGTAAATTATTTTTTCGAAGGTAAGTGAGGTCATACCCATCACCTATTTTTTCTAGATTATTATTATAAATTCCATTTAGTAGATTTTTAATTTTTATCTCATCTGTTTTTTTATTTCTTATTATAATTTGCCTAAAATTATAATCATCATAAATATATTCATTTATCTTTTTATAGTCAATTTTATAATCTTTTTTTAAAAATTCTAATATATGTATAAGTTTAAAAGGTATTTCTTCTCTTTCTATTTGTAATTTTGTAAATGTAGGAATAGATGCATTTTCCCTTGCATTAATTTCAATTAAATAAAAATTTTCCCCGTCAAAAACAAAATCAGCACCAAACATCCCAATGTATCCATCTTTTTTCATTATATTTGCTATATAATTCATTTTATCTATTAGTTTATCTTTTTCTTTATTTTCAAGATTAGTTATCCATTCATTTCCAACACTTGCACCCTTGAAGTCTGTTAAAACATTTATACCTGTTATTTGTTTTGATAAATTACCTATCAATATTCCATTCTTGGTGATTACAGAATTTATAGTATAATATATTCCCTCTATCTTTTTTGATGCTTTTGATATTCTTTTAGGATATATGTTTTTTATTTTATTATATTCATCACTATTCTCAATAAAGAAGGTGCTGTTTCCACTCTGCCCTCTTTGAAATTGTATGACGAATTTATCGCCTATTTTATTTTTGATACTTTCATATGAGTCTTTTTCTAGATTTATAAATATGGTTTGAGGAACAATATCTTTAAATATTTTACTTATCTCTATTTTATTTTCATATTTCTTATTTAGTAGTGATGAGGTATTTAATATATTTTTTCCATTCATCACATTTTCTATTTCTTTTGATATTTTAAAGAACATGAAATTTGCTTTATCAATGGAATTTATATATTTTTGTGTATTTTTATTTAAAAGTAATTTTACAGAGCTTCTTTTTATTTCTATTTCAGGGAAGTCCTTCTTTAAAGAAAAATATTTTTTTTGAAAATTTAAAATATATGAGTTATCCATACAAACAATATAAAAATTAGGCAATACTTTTTCTAATCCCAATGATCTTTCTGGATCTGTCGTTACATATATTATATTTTCATTTTTTATTTTTCCTTCTAAATCTTTCATACTCCAGTAAAAAGTATTACTACCTTTTTAAATAAATATCCATTTTCTAATGCTTTATATAAACCTGCAAGGGCAAGTGCCCCTTCATAAGACGTATATACTCCACTTTTCCTAAGTAGTCTTTGATATTTATCAATCTCTTTATTCTCTATAGTCCATCCCCAACCTCTTGTTTTATTAATTATTTTCTCTACATCTTTTTTCCTATTTGTTACCCTTGCTACGATAGCTTTTGCTAATGTTTCATCTTCTGATTTAAAATTATTGTCAAATAGATGTGATATTGTATTTATTTTTGATGTCTGAACTAGATGAATTTTACAATTTTTATTTATTCTTTTGGATATACCATAAAGTGTAGTTCCACTACTTACAGGTATAAATAGGGCATCTGCTCTCAAATTATATAACTCTTCACCGATACTTTTATATCCTTGTTCAGCATATTTGGTGTTAGACCCTCTAAAAATTTCTATATTATTTTCTTTAGAAAATTTTATCGCATCTGATAGTGGTCTTAGTGTTTTTATTACTGATATATTTTTCTTGTTATTTTTTATTGCTAATTCTAATCTTTCATCTTTTTTCTCTTCTAATTTAGAAGATAAATATAGGTATACCTTTATTCCTGATAATTTAGAATAATTTGCCGCTGATATGGCTGTATTTCCTGATGATGGGATTATAACCTCTTTTATTCCCTTATATTTTAAGTATGAAAAGTAATATGCAATTGACCTATCTTTAGCAGACCCTGTTGGGTTTTTGTCTTCTCTTTTTGCAAATACATTTTCTATGCCTGTATCTATTTCTATATTTTTTAACCTTATGAGTTCTGTATTCCCTTCATTTAGGCTTATTTGATATTCTTTAGGTATTTTAGGCGTATATAGATTTTCGTATTCCCATATTCCTTTATTTTTTTTCATATAACAATATTCAAAATTTTATTTTTTATATATATTACTTTTTTAATCTCATTATTTTTAATTTTCTCTTTAAGTTTATTATCATCCAATACTTTATTTAAAACTATTTCCTCTGGAGAATCTTTTTCTATATATATCTCTCCTCTAAATTTCCCATTTATTTGTATAGGAATTAATATATGTGTATTTTTATTTTCAATATTTAAAATTTCTGGCCATTTAGATTTATGTATACTATAAGTATTGCCGATTTTTTCCCAAATCTCTTCTGTTATAAATGGGGCGTATGGTGAAAGTATTATCAGAAATTTTTCCAGATTTTCTTTTGTTATGGAGTTTAGTTCTTCTACTCTATTAACATATTTCATGTATTCACTAACACATATATTATACTTTCCTTTTTCTATATTATTTTCAATTGTTTTTATAAGTTCATTTGTCAAAAAATCTTCTTCATTATTTTTACTCTTACTTGTAATATATTGCAGGTTCCAGATTCTTGTAAGAAATTTATTTATCCCTATTATTGATCTGGTCTCCCATGATGAGTATTGTTTAAAAGGAGCCATGAACATTTCATACATTCTAATTGCATCTGCGCCATATTCTTCAATGGCAAATTTTAAAGTTACTACATTCCCCCATCTTTTACTCATTTTTCTCTTATCTTCACCATATATTAGTCCTTGATGTCTTAATTTTGTGAATGGTTCATCAAAATTTAGTATTTTTTCATCATATAAGAATTTTGTTATAAATCTAGAATACAGCAAATGTCCTACTGCATGTTCATTTCCACCTATATATAGATCTACTGGTAGCCAATGATTTATATATTCTTTATTTCCTATAGATTTAGTATTCTTATTATCTATGAATCTTAAAAAGTACCATGAAGAGTCAACGAACGTATCCATTGTTTTAGCTTCTCTTTTAGCCTTTCCTTTGCATTTAGGACATTTAACATTTGTAAATTTTTTAGATTTTTCTAAAGGTGGTTTCCCTGTTGGTCTATAATCATCTATATCATCAGGTATTAATACTGGTAGATCTTTCTCATCTACTGGTACTTCTCCACAATTTTTACAATATATTATAGGAATTGGTGTTCCCCAGAATCTTTCTCTTGATATGAGCCAATCTCTAAGTTTGTATTGAGTTGTCCATTCAGCATCTTTTATGCTTTCTACTATATTCTTACGTGCTTCAGAAACATTCATTCCTTTATAATCACTTTTAATCATGATTGATTTTTCATATGGTTTTTTTTCATTTAGAACATACTCTATTTTAATATTATGTTTTTGTGCAAATAACATGTCTCTTTTATCATGTGCAGGAACTCCCATTATTGCTCCAGTGCCATATTCCATGAGAATGTAATCTGCTACCCATATAGGAATCGGCTCATTATTTGTTGGATTTATAGCATACAAATTTGTAAATACTCCGGTTTTTACATCTTTTTTCCTTTCTACTTCAGATTGAGGAGTTAGATTTTTTCTATATTCACTGATAGCTTTTTTTGTATTAGAGTCAAATAAATTATCTAAAGACTTATTTTCTGGTGCTAGAGCTATAAACGTTGTTCCATAAATTGTCTCGGGTTTTGTTGTAAATATAGATATACTTTTATCTAAATCCTTTAATTTAAATTTTATTTTTGCACCTATACTTTTTCCTATCCATTTTTCTTGCATCTTTTTAGTAGATTCAGGCCAATCTAGATTTTTATTATCATTGAGTAATCTATCAGCATAGTCAGTTATTTTAAAAAACCATTGATCTATATTTTTTATCTCTATTTTACTATCACATCTTTCACATATGCCTCCTACAGATTGTTCATTTGATAGAACCGTTTTGCATGATGGACACCAATTAACTGGAGACTTCTTCTTATATGCAAGGCCTTTTTTATAGAGTTTTAGAAAAATAATTTGGTTAAATTTATAGTAATCTGGATCAGAAGTGGTTATTTCTCTATCCCAGTCAATACCTACTCCAGAATTTATTAATTCTTTTTTAAATTCACTTGTATTTTCTTCGGTAACAATATTTGGATTTTTACCTGTTTTTATAGCAAAATTTTCTGTTGGCAATCCAAATGAGTCCCATCCCATAGGATGTAGTACTTCAAATCCTTTTAATCTTTTATATCTAGCAACAATATCCGTGGCAGAGTATCCTTTTATATGACCTACATGAAGACCTGCACCTGAAGGGTAAGGAAACATATCTAGAACATAATACTTGTTTTTTTTTGAAGTTATATCTGTCCTATATAAATTTTCATCTTTCCATCTTTTTTTCCACTTATTCTCTATTTCTTTTATATTATATTCTGATCTTTTCATTAAAACGATGTTAACATAAAATTTAAATCAAAATCAATTTTTATGTTGATTAATTAATATTTTTAAAGTATAATATTTTCATGAAAGTTACTTGTTTAGAATGCCAAAATGAATTTCAAGTAGAGCCTGTTTCTAACGGTGATACAGTAGAGTGTCCCTTTTGTGGAATTGAACTCGAGTATAAAGGAAAGAATCCTCAAGGAGAGGAATCATTTGAAATAATAGAGGAAGAAAAATAAATCCGTGTTCGAGAAAAAAGAGTATACAGGCCCAATTTTCCATAGGAAAGATAAATGTAATCCATTTGAAGTCATTAGAATATTTGGTGAAATAGTAGAAAAAGGTGGTGACCCTAGAATATCTGAGATAATTAAAAAGCTAGAATCTACACAAGAAGAATAGCCATATTGATTTATATTATAGGATGTTGTATAATGGAGGTATGAATAGTGAACATCAACCTACCACACCTAAAGAATGGTTTGATAATATGCGTGAACAATTGTCTAAAGCTGAAATAGGAGGATCTAATCCTGATGAATCTAATCCTTATGTTACTGGAAATGGTTTAGATAGACTAAGACTTTTAGCTCTTAGGAGAATAAGACAGGAAACAGGGATTTAATAAAATTAATATTAAGATTTAAATATTATTTCTGGAGATAACTTTATTTTGAATTTCTTATACACCTCATTTTGAACTTTATCCATTAAATTTTTTACATCTTTTTCTGTTGCATTTCCAGTATTGACTATATAATTTGCATGTTTGTCATATATTTGGGCTCCACCTATTTTTTCTCCCTTTAGTCCACATTGATCTATAACCCATCCTGCTGAATTTACAGGAGATCCAATTTTTTCTCTTTGATTATCAGTTATATTTTTAAAAATTGATCCTGCAGAAGGTAGTTTTGGTTGGATATTTGTTTTTCTTTTTAACCATTCTATAGATGTCTCTCTGGCTTTTTTAACATCTCCTTTAAATAAAACTAAATTTGAAGATAATAATATATGTTTATTTTCATGAAGTACACTATAATCATATCCAAATTTAAAAAAGTTTCTATCAACTTCCTCAACATCACCTTCTAGAGTCAATATCTTAGCCTTATATAAATAATTACCTATAAGTTTAGATCCTCCATGGATATTATTAAAGATTGCACCTCCTACTGTTCCTGGTATAGCAGAAAAGTATTGTATTCCTGTGATATTCTTTGATAATAAATCATTTATAAGGTAGGTAAGGTTTACTCCGGATGAAACATTTACAATTACTTGAGCATACTTTTTCTCATCTTCTTCAAGGTCTGTAAATTTGAAGTATTCTCCTTCCCTATAAAATGATTTATCATCACTTATTTCAATTCTTGATTTAATATCAGAAATATTAGTCTCTTTATATTTATTAATTATAGTAAGACCTTTTATACCTTTATCAGATATTAATACATTACTTCCCCCACCTAAAATAGTTATTGGGAAGGATTCTTTTTTCGCAAATTTTAAAAGATTTATTAAATCTTCTTTAGTGTTTGCTATTGAAAAAAATTGAGCATCTCCACCTATTTTAAAAGTTGTATATTCTTTCAAACTTATGTTTTTATCTATTTTCATTATTTATAATTTTAATAAAATTTTTTGCAGATTTGTCCCAAGTATACTCTTTTAATAAGTTTTTACCTTTACTTATCATTGATTTCCTTAGAGATTCATTATTAAGCAGTAGTATTATTGAATCTTCTATTTCTTTTTTATCAAAAGGATTCACATATATTGCGGCGTCCTTTAAAATCTCTCTAATAGAGCTTTTATATGAAGCTATTACAGGAGTTCCCAAACTCATAGCTTCAAGAGGAGGTAGTCCAAATCCTTCATAATAAGATAGAAATAAAAAAATCTTTGCATTTTTATATAGAGAAAATAGTGTTTTGATATCAACCATACCTACAGGTATAAATTTCTCATTTTCATTTATTTCAAGAAATTGTGATGCATGCTTTTCTCTATTAATATCTCCAACAAGAATACATTTTATTTCTATCTTAGTCTCCCTCATTATATCTTCAAGGATTTTATTATTTTTTCTTTTTTCACCTCCTCCTATAGCCATTATATATGGAAAATTGATTTTAAGTTTATTTAGATAGTGTTTACTATTAAATGGTGCTCTTTTTTTGTCAATTCCGTGTTTCACTACAAATATTTTACCAGGGTCTATCTTCAAATATTTTACTATTTCTTTTTTTGAAAATTCTGATATTGTATATACAATATATTTTTTAGGGAAAATTTTTAATGTTAATACTTTTACCCTATATTTTATTTTGTCATATAATTTATCATAATAATTATTTAGGGCAATAGGTATAACATCCTGTATTGATATTATAGTTTTTCCTTTAAAAAAAAGTGGATAAACTATATTCTCTACTGAGAAGAATCTATCGAAATGATTTTTATTTAATAAGTGAGATAATCCAAAAATTTGCCATATATAAGTGAATTTTTCTCCTCTTTCTTTGGGAGATTTTATTTTTTCACATTTTACTTTTGGAAAAGGATCATCCCCTGTATAAAGAATAGTATATTTATTTGATTTATCATATTTAATTACTTTAGGATATAAGTTTCTTATTACGTTTCCTGTCCCAGTATTTGATTGTGCTTCTCTTGCATCTAGTAAAATACGCATACTTATTTTATTAAGCTAATTAACTCTTGTGCTTCTTTCATTCCAGAATCTTTATCTGATAATTTCTCACAAACTTTTTTATATCTTTTTAGTCTTTTTGGATTCTTTGTTACACTTTCAATACTATCTACTACATTCCTTTTATTCACTATACCTGCTCTTTTCATTTTTATAAAATCAGCACAGTCCTTCTCTTGTCCTCTAACATAATTTATTACTATTGGTACTACTTTTTTAGTAAATAACTCTTGTATTGTTGTTGATCCTGCTTTACATACAGCAACATCAGATACACTCATTACCTCTTCCATATTATTTATGAATCCAAGATTTACTATTTTCATTTTACTTTTCTTTGATAATTTTTCTATATCTTCATATGTTTTTTTATTTTTTCCATTAATAACTATTGCTTGATATCTTTCTGGGTCTTTCTTCATCAAATCTTTTAAAATTTTAGTGGGATTTATTGTTCCACTTCCTCCAAATGTAAAGAGTACTGTGTATTTATTATTATCTAATTTATATTTTTTCCTTATTTTTTCAACATCAACATTTTTAGAGAATTTTAATTTTACTGGGATTGGATGTATATTTATATTTTTAATTCCATGCTTTTTACATTGCCTTGCAACATATGTATTAGGAGCAATATATAAATCAGAATTACTATTTAGCCAACTCTCATGAACATTATACATATCAGTTATAACTACAGCAAAAGGTATATTTTCCTTTCTTGATATCTCCCCTGCTATTTTATTTACAAGTGGATGAACAGATATTATTAAGTCTGGTTTAAATGAATCTATAAGAGAAGTTATTTTTTTTCTGGACTGAATTCTAATTAAAGATAGAAATAATGATAACCTTATTTCATTATCTGTGAAATAATATCCAGATGTATATAATGTCGGAACATATTTTACTATCGGAACATATGATTTGGATATTCCCTTAACAAGTCTTTTTGAATAATCTTGAAGTGCATCTACGATTTTGATTTCAAATTTATTAGAGTCAATATTTTCAATATGCTCTTTTAAAGTTTCTGCTACAGATAGATGGCCGTTTCCTGTTTTTGACATTAGAATTAATATTCTCTTCTTCTTTTTCATAAATCTTTTTCAATAAATTTAATTATTTTACTAGTTGATGGTATTTTGCTATCTACTATTTTTCCTCTAAGTTCTATTTTACCACTTAATATCTTATTTACGGTAATTTTTAATTTTTCTTTATTATTTATCTCTATACATGCATTGTTTTTTTGAAAGAAGATACTATTATCTTTTTCCTGTCCTGGTATTGCTTTATAAATTATTATAGGAACTCTTTTTAGATTTAATTCACTCAGAGAGAGTCCGCCTGCCTTTGTAATGGCAATATCAGATATACCCATTATATCTTCGATATTCTCTTCATATCCTAGAATTATAGTATTTGGGAAATTTTTTTCTTCTAGATTTTCTTTCAACTTTTTATTTTTAGCTGTTATAACTATGATATTATATTTTTGAGATAAATTAGATATTATATATTCCGCATCTGGAATAATTCCATCACCTCCGCCCATTAAAAGAATTACCTTTTTATCATTATTAATTGATAGTCTTTTCTTAACTTCAGATTTATTTGTAGTTTTATAAAATTTCTTCTTTATGGGTATTCCTGTTATGTGTATTTTATTTTTATCTATATCAGCTTTTTCAAACTTTTCTTTTATCTCATTATTTGCTACAAAGTATCCGTCAATTTTTTTTGTTATCCATCCATCATGGGCATAGTAATCTGTTACAACAGCATATTTCTTGTAAGCATCAATAAATGAGAGTGCTATAGTTGAGTTTGGAAATGTGGATATCAAGATTGAATTTTGAAGTTTTTCCTCCCCTATCCTACTTTTTAATTTCTGAGCTATTAGCATATCCATTATAGAGTAATCTGACCCCTCTTTGTTGATGAGTATATAGTAAATTATCTTATATAAATATGGTAAGTTTCCTATTATATATTTGTATGTACTCCCTAATGCTTTTTCGATATTTTCACTTACTAATGAAAAATAGTCTATTACTTCAACACTTACCTTAAATTTGTTTTCAATCTCTTCTTTTAGTGCTTCACTTACTGCTCTGTGTCCTTTTCCTATATTTTCATTTATTATATAGATATTATCTTTTTTCTCCATGGATTTTTTTTATTTCTTTTAGCAATTTCTGGGCAGACTTATTCCAATCAAAATCTTTTAGTACCTTTGTTCCCTTTTTTATTAACTCTTTTCTAAGATTCTCATTACGTATGACTTTTATCATAGCATCTTTAATTTCATCTTTTTCATAAGGGTTTATAAGTATTGCTCCATCTTTCGTTGCTTCTGGTATTGAAGTTATCTCAGAAGTTATTACTGGGATTTTATGCCTAAATGCTTCAAGAGGAGGTAGTCCAAATCCTTCATATATACTAGGGTATACAAACATATCTGCATTTTTATAAAGTACAGAAAGTTCTTTATCAGATACTTCTCCTAAAAATCTTATCCTTTCTTTTAAATGTTCTGGAACTTTTCTCTCATCCATAGGAATTTTTTTTGAATATAGCTTTCCTATAATTACCAAATTATGCTTCAATTCTGAATTCTCTTCAATCATATCTATAAATGCAGAAATTAATGTCTTATTATTTTTTCTAAGTTCCATTCCCCCAATACCAAGAATATATGGTTTTTCTATATCAAAATTTTTAATTATTTCATTATCATTGGATATATCTTTTAATCTTTTATCCAAAGCTTCTTTTATTATGAAAATTTTATTATCAGGTATTTGAAGAATTCTTTTTATCTCATCCTTAGAGAATTTTGATACTGTCATAATTTTTTCAGGTGGAAATATTTTTGACATGAAAACTTTGAATTTATAGGGGCTAATTTTATTTTGTAAATACTCTTTGAATACTATTGGAATAAGGTCATGTATTGTCAATATTGTTTTTCCCTTAAAGAAAGGTGGAATTATAAAATTCTCTGTTGATAAAAATATATCCACTTTTTCTTTTTTTAATATATAGGGAAGGTAAATAAATTGCCAAGTCAATTTCTTTTTTGTAGAAAAAGCGTTCCTTATCTTTTTCACATTCTTTTTATTAATATCTTCAAAAGGGTCATCTTTTCCTAAAAGTACTATGTATTGATTTTCATCATCGATTAAAAGCAACTCTTTTGTAAGGCTATATGCTACCCTACCTATACCTACTTTAAGATTTGCGAATCTTGCATCTATAGCTATTCTCATACTTTGTTTTTAGATAATATAGAACTTAAGTATACAATAATTAGTATATAATATTAAGTATTTTCCCCTTTTCTTCCAAGACCAATACTTTCTTTTATAAATTGTATGCTGATTTCTTTTAATATTACTAACATTACAAAATATACTATAAGGCCTACGAATGAAATTAATATTATATTTAGATTTTTAAAATAAAACATTATAAATCCAGCTATTATGCCTGCCAATACAGGTACCTTCAAAAATTTTAAAAGTCTTATCTCATAACTTCTTTTAAGTATTGTATATGAATATATTCCAATAAAAAGTTCTGTTAATATTGATGCAAATGCTGCTCCTGGTGCATTGAAATAAGGTATTAGAGAAAAATTAAGTACTATATTGATAACCATTGATATTGCAAGTCCTAATAATAGTTCTTTTTGCCTATCTATTGCACCAAATATATTTCCTATTAGTGCATTTACAAATATTAATCCTGTTGTAATTGATAAAAGTTGTAGAGGAAGTATTGATCCATAGTATTTATATCCAAATATCAATAATACATAGCCTTTGGAATTTAGTATCATTTCAACTACAAATATTACTGCAAGTATTATCATGAATTTGATACTGTTATTAACTAGATCAGAAAAGGCAGAAAGATCCTTTTTAAAAAGTAGAGAAAGAGATGGGAATAGTACCCCTATAAGTATTCCAATGATTGATGTCACAACTCCAGTTGCAGATCTTGCAAGAGCATAATAACCTACCTGAGTGATTGGTTTGATTGAACCTAGTATTACTTGATCTATTGTAAAATAGACTGTTACTACAATAGAACTTAGTCCGTATGGCCAAATTTCTTTAAGCATATATTTCCAAAAATCTTTATTAATAGAAAAAGAGAAATTTGTAAACCTTTTTTTTATTATAAATACTGCAATTATTACAGATATAAGTGATGTTATAAAAAAGGCTAGTGAGTAATCTAGTAAACTTTTGTAATAATAAAGTGCGATTATTCCAAGTATTAGCATTAGTATTTTTGATATTGTAGTATTTATAGATTCATAAACCATTTTGTTGTGAGATCTAAATATTCCTGCAAAAAGAATATAGAATCCATTTAGTATGTTATATAGACCTAAGAAAAGCATTATAAGAGTTATATCTGTATAGTGTTTTACAAAAAGTGATGTGATTGTTATAAGTAGAAGAATTATTATTCCTATGAATATTTTTAGAGATACTATGTTATCAAGGTATTTTTTTGCAAGGTTAGTATCTCTGGCGATATCCCTTATTAGTACTGTAGACATTCCGAAATCTACGAATATTGCAAATATACCTACAATTGAATTAGCATAGTTATAGATTCCGTTATACCTTGGCCCTAGATGTTTTGCTAATATTAGTGTTAAAAAAAGAGATACTATTATTGATATCCCCTGTGAAGTTAGAAGCCAGAGTGTATTTTTCCTTATTTTATCAATCATTTAATATTTTAAATGCTATTACCTCAACTATAAAGATAACCATCCAAATCTGTAATATATATATTGTTGAAAAAGTTGCATATTGAAGTAGTATTCCACATAGTGCAGCAAAAGAAGATACCAATATTATCTTTTCTAAATCCATATTCTTTTTCTTTTTATAAGCTTTGATGAAATTTCTAAAAATTAAATAAAAGAAATATATAAAAAGCGCAGCCCCCAATATACCTGTTTCTGTAAGTATTTCTAGATATTCATTATTAACTATAGCCCAACCAAATCCTTCTATCTGTCCAAAATTTTGAGGTGGCATTACATATGGGTTTACAGACATATAGGGGCCAAATCCACCAGATCCTATTCCAAAAATAGGAGAAGTTTCAAATGCCTGTATTGCGTTATTATCTAAAAATACTCTGTCTGGAGAATTTAAATTAGTTGCTCTTGATATAAGGTTCTGTGCAAAATGAGGCAATTTGTCCACTTTATATAGCCCAAAGACAATTATTCCCAATACAAGTATTACACCGATACTTGTATATATAGTTTTTTTAGGAACTTGGAATTCTATTAAAAAGATTATTGCTATAACGATTATTGCTAATATTTCTCCAATCCATGCACCTCTTGCATATGTTAAAATTAAATTTAATCCTCCTAAAATTAATGCTCCAATAGCCAATCTATATTGATTATCAGTTAATATTTTTTTACCTTTATTAAAAATTAATAGACCTAAAGATAAGGTGACAGAGAAAATTAAATATGTGCCATAATATAGAGGTTCTATTTCAGTTGCCTCTATTCTTGGGTATCCTAAAACAGATTTAACATAAGGAGCTCTTAACCCCAAAACTGATCCTGGTAGTCCGAAAATATTACCGAAGTATTGATAAAGTCCAAAAATTGAGAGAATTATAGTTATTGATAAAACCACGGAAGGTATGTACTTTATATATTTTGTATCAAAAAAATTAAGAGGAATTGAATAATATATTATGAATGTAATTAATGTGAATATAAATATTTCAAGATTTCTTGTAAGATTTATAGATGCAGTTAAAGATAAAATATTCGCTATAATAAGAAGAGCTATAACTATAAGTGTTTTATCTTTTTTAATTTTAAAGTCTTTATTGATTAGAGAATGAATTATAAATATGAAAGAAGTTAATCCTATTATAATCTGATCAAACCTTATATGTATTGAATGAAAATAAAATCCCCCTATATTTTCAAATGGCATAATAGCAAGTGTTATAAGTATACCAATATTAGGGTTTTTAAATATAGCTATAATTGCTGATATCAAAACAAATATTATTATAAATATTAGAGGTAATAAATTTACTGTAGGAAGGAAAATTTTATCTGATATTGCAAGCAGTACTATTGATAATATAACAGCTGTTATATAGTAGTACTTTGTTGGATATATATAGTCAATAATTTTTTTCATGATATAACTTCAAATTTTTTAAATTCATTCATATATTTTAAAAATTCTATTTGTAGATCATCTATATTAGTTTTAGGTATATCTCCGTTTATAAAGTTTATCATAGTATATATATTATCATAAGAGCCTTCCATTTTAGTATCTATATATCCTATTTCTGTTCTTTTTATCCATCCATATATTGATAAGCTATCGGCATACCTTTTTATTATTCTTTCAAAAGATTTATTTTCTATAAATCCAAATATTTTTATATAAACTTTTAATTTTATTTCACTTCTATCCTTAACTACATATAAATTTTTAAAATCACCTCTGTATTGAATATTTTTTTTCTCAATACTCTTTTTTGATAATATTTTTTTATTATGTTTTTCTATCAATTTTTCTATTAGGTCTTTTTTGCCTTCAAGTTCTGCGATTGAATTCTTTGTATCTATATATCCAGTAAAGTTAAATTTTTTACATAACTTTACTGTTAATGGATAATTAAAATTTCCTGTGATTAAAACTCTTGAATCTTTATTCACACTATCATTCATACTGTAATTAAAGTAAATATGAGAAGTATTATACCATTATACTGTCTTAAAAATCTATTCCTATTTTTGCTAATTTCCCTTTTGAAAAGGCATGTTTTATCTCTTTCATTTCTGTAACAGTATCTGCAAGATCAATTATTTTTTTATTTGCATAATTTCCTGTTAGTACAAGATCCATTTCTTTCCTTTTTAATTTTATTATATCGATTATATCTGATACTTTTATAAGCTTTCCTTTTGCGGCATAATTTATCTCATCTAATATTACAATGTCATTCTCTTCTTTTTGTACTTCTTTTTTAGCTATCTCCAATGCTTCTTGTGCAGCTTTTTTATGTTCAGAAAAAGTTAATTTATCATCAATTATTCCGACAAATCCTTTCCCTAGAGTTATTAATTTAAAATTCGGATAAAGCCTTTTAAAGCTCTTTTTCTCTCCATAGAACCAAGAGCCTTTAATAAATTGTATCATTACACCATGAAGACCATACCCGCAGGCGCGCAGAGCTATTCCTAATGCTGCTGTAGTTTTACCTTTCCCTCCACCTGTATTTACTATTATAAGTCCATCTCCTCTTTTCATCTATTATCTCCCTTAGATTTGATAACTTTTCTTTTTTTTCTATCTAATACTTTTTCAAGATTGGTATTTGCTATTGATGAAAGTGGAATATTAAATTCATTAGCTAATTCTGAGATATACCATAAAACATCACCTAGTTCTTTTTCTATCTCTTTAAGATCATCTTCTGTATATTTACCATCATTGTTTCTTACTATCTTCTTTATTTTTTCAACAACTTCGCCTGTTTCTCCAGCTATACCCAAACAAAGGTATATAAAAGCTGGCACAAAATTTGAATAATCAGCAGTTTTATGGGCTATTTTTTGGTATTCATCAAAGGTATATTTTTTCATACGGAACAATAAGAATATCCACATGAAGGACAGGTTGCACATCCTTCTTTTAGCTCCATTTTTTGATTACATTCGGGACATCTATTATTCTCTGGAATAGTCTCTTCAAATTTTTTATTTTCGCGTTTTACCTCTTTTCCTTCATCATTTTTCAAAAGATTTAATACCTGTACATCTCTGGATCCATCTCTGTATACTGTACATCCTTTACACTTTAGTTGCCATGCAAGAATATATCCTTGCATTACATCATCCTTAGTTGCTGAATTTGGAAAGTTGCAAGTTTTAGAAATAGCATTATCTGTATATTTTTGAAATGCAGCTTGCATACGTATGTGTGATTCAGCAGATATATCCATAGCAACAACAAAAGTATCTTTTATATCTTGAGGAATACCTTTTATATTTTGTAGACTCCCTTCTTCTGAAATTTTTTCTATTAAATCATGAGTATACAAATTTCTTTCTCTTAATACTTTTTCTAGATGCTTGTTTAAATAGTACAATTTTTGTCCTCCCATTACCTCTTTATAATAAGAAAGTGCAAAGTATGGCTCTACCCCAGAAGAGACATCATAGATCATTGATATTGATCCTGTTGGAGCTACTGTTGTTAGGGCAGCATTCCGCATTTTTATATTTTTTTCTTTATATATGGATAAATCATAATTAGGAAAAACTCCCTTCTCTTTAGCTAGTCTTTGTGATTCCACATGAGCTTCATCGTTAATGAGTTTCATTACTTTAGATGCCATTTGAAATCCTTTATCTGAATCATATCGAATATTCAACATATATAATAAGTCTGCAAATCCCATGATTCCTAATCCTATTCTTCTATTACCTCTAAATGTTGTATTAACTCTTTCTGAAGGGTATTCTGAAAGGTCAATAACATTATCCAGTAATCTTACTGATATTCGGGTTACTTCTTTTAGTCTTTCTTCATCTAATTTCCCATCTTTTGCAAACATTTCTAGATTAATTGATCCTAAGTTGCAAACATCCCCGTCTTGCAAAAATTGTTCTCCACAAGGGTTGCATGCTTCAATTCTTCCAAGTTTTGGAACAGGGTTTTTTCTGTTAGCTTCATCTAGAAATACTACCCCAGGTTCCCCATTACTCCAAGCTGCAGAGACTATTTCATCAAATATTTCTCTTGCAGTCATTGTGGACTCTTTTATATCGCTAACATTTCCATATTTATCTCTTATGATAGTCCTTGGTTTCATTTTTACTCCACCAAACTCACAAATCCAAGGTTTATCAGAATTTGATATGACCTCTTTCATAAACTTATCTGTTATTCCAACAGATATATTAAAATTTCTTAAATCTCCCTCTACCCTTTTAGCTTGAACAAAATCTAATATATCTGGATGGTCGATAGACATTACAGCCATATTAGCTCCATGTCTTCCTTGTTGTTTAATTATTCCAAAAGCTTCGTTATATACTTTTAGAAAACTTACAGGGCCAGATGATACTCCCTTATTTCTTATAGTTCTTTGTCCTGCTGGTCTTAAGAGGTGGAAAGGAAAACCTAATCCAGATCCAGATTGTTGAAGAAGAGCAGCTTCTTTTAATGTTTGAAATATTCCTTCCATAGAATCTTCCATATGAAGTACTATACAATTTGCAACTAGTTTCGTATCTGAACCAGCATTTGCAAGTGTTCTCCCAGCTGGAGTGAATTCAAAGTTATATAATACGTCTCTAAAATCTTTCTCTATTTTTTTTATATCATCAGAATTTTTTCCATACCTTTTTTCTACATTTGCAAGGGATTTTGCTACTCTGTCAAACATTTCTTCTGGATTTTCAACAATTTTTCCTGTTTTTCCATCTCTTTTAAGGTATCTTCCTGCAATAACTCTAAGAGAATTTTCTGTAAAAGGTAATCTTGTAGATTTACCCTCCATGATGTCTTCCTGTATTTGTCTTATCTTGGAATGTTCTTCTCTGTATAGGATGTATGTTTTTGCAACTTGATGATACCTTTCATCATTTTGTGCCATTAATGTTATCTCTACTATATCTTGGGTTTGTTCTACAGTTGGAATTTTGTTAGGATATTTTTTTTCTAATATTTCTACAACTTTACTTGATAATTTTTCAGCTTCATTATGAAGAAAGCTTTCTCCAAACCTTGATTTTCCAGCTTTAAAAATGGCCTCTGTGATTTTATTATTGTTAAATAGGACGGTAGATCCATCCCTTTTGATTATCTTTTTAATCATAAGGATTTGAGTTGGACTAAATTATGTTTATATCAGAAATATATTATTTTCTGTTATTTTTGTCAAATAAGGCTTCTCCATATTTATCTTATCTACATTTTTATTTAACGGGATCATTTCCTCCCTTAGAAAAGGGATTACATCGCATTATTCTATATGTACCCATAGAGATTCCCTTAATTAGACCGTATTTTTCTATTGCCTGATACGTATATTCAGAGCAACTGGGATTATATTTACAATAGCCAAGGGGAAAAAGTTTTTTAAAAAAACCATGGTCAGGAGATATTGTTTTTTGATAAAAACGTATAATTCTTAAAAAAGGTTTTCTTATATTTTTCATATAAATATTAGAATAGAAGCTATTACCATTATTATAACAGAGAGGATTGAAAAGAAATTATCAAACAGTTTATTTGTATTATTCCCCATTATATCCTTATTATTAGCTATTACTATTATAAATATTACTATTATTGGAGTAAGTATCCCATCCAATACTTGAGAGTAAAAAAGTGCATCAATAGTATTAATCTTAAATATAGCAAAGGCAAATCCAGAAAGAAGAGATGCTACTATAATATAGTAAAAAAGTTTTGATTCTCTAAAACCCAAAGAAAGAAATCCTCTTTTTTTAGTAAGCTCAGTTAGTGCATATGATGAAGATATTGCCAAAACAGGTATTGCTATCAATCCTGCAGATATTATTCCAACTGCAAATAATTGTGAAGCAAGGTTTCCTGCAAGAGGTCTTAGTACTGATGCAGTTGCTATTGCAGGATACTTAGAACTTAATATATTTATATGATTTTTAAATAAAGTTGCACCTGCTGCAGTTATTATAAATATTGTCATTACCTGGGAGAAAATAAATCCAGCTGTAACAGCTCTCCTTTCTCTTTTTGCAAAAGAAAATCTTCTTTTTTCTTCTTGTTCTTCTTCTTGTTGCCAAAATAGAAGGTATGGGGAAATCGTAGTACCTAGTATTCCTGTGGCAGTTAGAGCATAACCTTTATTGAAAAATAAATCTTTTAAATTTGGAATAAAAGTTCCCTTAAGTACATCTATTATATTAGGGTGCACTAAAACTACAGTGATTGCATAACTTATAAATACAAGAGATCCCCAGAACATATATTTTGCTATTTTTTTGTAGTCTTTGAAAACAATGATATATACCAGGAATAGAAAAAGTGGTATTAGGATGTATTGTGTGTTATATGTATTGTTTGTAAAGAAAAGATCTATAGATGCAGACGTAGCAAGCATATCTGCCCCTATTGTAAAGGTATTACAAAATATTAGTATTAATACTATGATTATGGCTACAAATTTTCCATATCTATTTTCAATTATTTCATTAAGGCCTTTTCTTGTTATGACACCAATTCTTGCAACTGTTGATTGTACAGCAATAAGCATGGGGATACTTATAAGCATTAGCCAATTTTGTGAATATCCAAATTGTGATCCAGATATAGAATATGTAGATATTCCTGAAGGATCATTATCTGCAGCACCAGTTATAACTCCTGGTCTTATTTCTTCTATAAAATCTTTTGTTTTGGTCTTTTTCATTTAGATGGTATTATGATACTTTTTTTGGTCTGTATTTTTTGAATTGCATTTCCTACTATTGGGGATAATATTTTATTATTTTCTTTTATTATATAGCTTCCAATAGAAGATTGTCTTATTGCTGATTGTAAACTTCCTTGTCCAGGGAAGAAATTTATATTTTCTATTATAAATATAATAAAACTTAAAAGTATTAAAGCTTCTATGAAAGATAATATTACTCCTAAGTATCTGTTAAGAGGAGAAGATCTAAATTCTTTAGGTATCCTTTTGTATGCAATATTAGAAAGAATTTCAAAAGCAACTGCTATTATTATGAAAGTTACAACTATGAATATGAATTTATTAAATCCTAAAGGTATTTTCAATATATCTTCAAGTATATATCCTCCTAATGTATAATATTTTACTGATATAGCGTATGCTACTATAAGTCCTAAAAATCCTGTAAATATCCTTACTCCTCCATCCGTGTAACCTCTATATATATATATTAAAAAAATTATAATTATAACAATATTTATATAATTCATGTATAATATAGTATGTATTTTTTAGTGAACTTTCAATAGCACACATTTTAATGTTGTTTTAATATTCATTTAATATAAGTATCATAAATAAAATTAGTTTTGTAGTAATTAAAAGTATGGAAGATAAAAAAGAAAAAGAAATAGAAAACAAAGTTCAATCTGTATCTCCTGAGGAGCATTTTGAATATACAACCAAAAGAGAACTAAAAAGAACAATGACATTTGTCTTGGTTGTAAGTATAGTTTTTTCAACTTTGCTTGGTGGACTTTTGGGGTATATTGCAAGTTCATCTTTTGTAAATAATAATAGTTCAGGTAAGACTCTATCTTCTATAACAGAAAATGTGCCATCAGTTAATCAACAATCTGCTGTAATATCTGCAGTGAAAAAAACTAATCCTGCTGTTGTAAGTATTATCGCATCTCAGTATGTCTCTAATAATAATAGCTTTAATAATATTTTCAATTTTTTGAATAATGGTGGAAGTAATTCATCTGGTGGAAGCAATTCATCTGGAGGATCTTTGCAAGAGGTTGCTGCAGGTTCGGGATTCATAATAACATCAGATGGATATATTCTTACTAATAAGCATGTAGTTGCATCAAAAACATACTCATATACTGTTATTATGAATAATGGGGTCAATTATAAGGCAACTGTAGTTGCTAGAGATCCAACTAATGATCTTGCTGTAGTAAAAATTAATGCTACAAATCTACCTACTCTGACTTTAGGAAACTCATCTAATCTGCAATTAGGATCAGATGTTATAGCTATTGGTAATGCTCTAGGCCAATACCAAAATACAGTAGATACAGGGGTTATATCTGGTTTAGGAAGAACTGTACAAGCACAAAATCCGGAGACAGGAGCAGTTGAGAATCTTACTGGAATGATTCAAACTGATGCAGAAATAAATCCTGGAAATTCTGGTGGTCCTCTCTTAAATCTTGAAGGTCAGGTTATAGGAATCAATACAGCAATTGCTCAATCTGCACAAGGAATTGGATTTGCTATACCAATAAATCAAGCAAAAGCAGATGTTTCATCAATACTTAAGAATAATGGAAAAATTATAAAGCCAGAATTAGGAGTCACATATGAGATGGTAACCCCTGGGATTCAAAAATCAAAGAATCTACCATATTCTTATGGTGCTATAATAGTAAAATCTGGTAGTAATTCAGGGGTCTTGTCAAATACTCCAGCATCAAGAGCAGGACTTAAAACTGGAGATGTAATATTAGAAGTTAATGGTGTTAAAGTGAACAATATGAATCCTTTATCATATCTTATTGGGGAACAGCAGATAAACTCTACTATTACTTTAAAGGTATATACTAAGAACAAGAATGTAAAGAATTTTTCTGTAACATTGAATAAAGTTTTTAGTTAATTTATGGAAAAAAAACAAACTATTTTAATAGTTGAGGATGAGAGAAAAATATCTAGCTTCATAAAAAGAGGTTTAACGGACGCAGGATATTTTGTAGATACAGCCTTTACTGGTGATGAGGCATTAGATAAGGTATCTGAGGAATTCAGTCTTATCATTCTTGACCTAATGCTTCCCGATATGGATGGATTCGATATCTGTAAAAAAATAAGGAAAGATGGAATCCAAGTTCCAATGATTATATTGACAGCTAAAAATTCTACTGAGGATAAAATAAAGGGATTAGATATAGGGGCAGATGATTATCTCACAAAACCTTTTGCTATAGGCGAGCTTCTTTCAAGAATAAAAGCTTTATTAAGGAGAGGTCCTTCAATATCTGGAGGGGAGCTTAAAGTTGGAGATTTAATTCTTAATACAAAAACTCATGAAGTCTATAGAAATGGAAAATTGATAGAACTATCACAAAAGGAATTCTCTATACTCGAGTATATGATGTACAATAAAGATATAGTTTTGACAAGGACAATGATAGAAGATCATGCTTGGGATTATGAATTTGATAATTTTTCTAATGTTGTAGATGTATATATACGAATGTTAAGAAAGAAAATAGATGATGGATATAAAAACAAAATTATTAAAACTATACGAGGAGTGGGCTACAAAGTTAAAGGATAATAATTTATTTTCAACATTAAAATTTAAATTTTTATTTTGGAACATAATATTATCTACTGTTTCAATATTTATAATATTGTTTGCATTCTTTGAAACAGCACAATATGTTCTCTACTCTCAATTCAACTCCAATCTACTTTATACTGCTCATGAGGTATCTTCTCTCGTAGGTAATTCTTCCTCTCAGTATAATTCTGATAATATATATCAATTTCATAATAAAAAGTTCATAGGATATTTTATACTAGTGCTAAATTCTAATGGACATGTTATTGCTGAATCTAATGATATTAAATTAAGTGGATCTTTTATAAAAGATTTATTTGGAGCTGTACAAAAGAAATCAACATCTTCTGTGTTTAATCAAAATATAGGAGGAAGAGAGTTATCCTTAGTTTCTTTGCCTGTATTTAATAGTTTTAATGATCTTACAGGTGTTGTTATTGTAGGGAATTCTGTAGATATAATTAATCAAACTTTGCATACACTTTTCTTCGTAATGTTTTTTATGTCCTTAATATTCATATTTATTGTAGTTTTATTTACTTTTTATTTTTCAGATAAAATTACAGAACCTTTAAGTGAAATTACATCTCAAATTGTATCAATAACTGGGTTTAATCTTAACCAAAGGCTCCAAAAAGGAAATTATGAGGTTGAGTTCAATGTCTTGTCTGATGAGTTTAATAAACTATTTGATAGACTAGAGGCTACATTTCAAAGGGAGAAGAATTTTATAAATGATGTTGCACATGAGATAAAAACACCACTTGCTATTATTCGCGGAGAGAATGAATTAGCATTAAATAAGAAAAATGAAGATATTAAATTTTATAGAAAGATACTGGAGGCTAATATAAGCCAGTCGAGTAAAATTGAAAAGGTATTAAATGATGTTTTATCTTTGGCTAGAATTGAGTACAGAAGTATATCATATAAGAGTGAAAGAATTAATTTATATGAAGTTTTATCAGAAATGTCAGAAGATATTAAAATTATGGCAGAGGGTAAAAAGTTGAATTTTGAATTTTTACACAAAGGTAAAGATTTTTATATTTTTGCTAATAAGGAAAATATATCTAAGGCTATATTTAATATAGTTTCTAATTCTTTAAAGTATACTAAAAGTGGCTTTATAAAAATGAATCTTTATAAGAAGAATAAAAATATATTTATAGAAATTGAAGATAGTGGTATTGGAATAGAAGAAAAAGATAAACAGAGAATCTTTAACAGGTTCTATAGAGCATCAAATGTCAAAAATATTGATGGGTCAGGATTAGGGCTATCTTTATCTAAATCTATAATCGAAGGTTATCTGGGATCTATATTTGTAGAAAGTGAAATTGGTAAAGGATCCAAATTTACCATAAATTTTAATGAAATTAAGTAAAAATGAGTAATTAATCCTTTCACACTATTAAACATTATAAATTTTTATACCAACTGTAATGTTGCTCTCATAAATTTAGTCAACCTATCTGGACAATTTTTTGCTACAGAATAAATAGTTGCACTTTACATAAATACTATTGATATGGTAGTATAAGTGATATTAACATTAAGTTAATTTTATAAAGATATAGAAAATGTTTAGATTACCAGAGGAAGAGCCTGGCTCGCCCAGTAGGTTTAGTTCTTACAATATTTTTAAATTATCCATTTTAAAAGAATTCAAAGAGTCTTTATTCTCTTATATTTCTGACAGAGGTTCTCTTTTTTCTTTTTATGGTAATCGTATAAAAATTTTATTCAGACGTTTAAATTTCGTTAAATCTTCAATATTTCAGAAATTTTATTGGGGAAGAGGTAATTTATACAAACCCTTACTTACGGTTCTCGTAGTTTCAATTTTTAGTTTTAGTTTTATTATGATATGGATTTTATCTGGAAGTCCATTTAGCAGGCATATAAAAATACAATCCTTGTCATCTCAAAAGCCCACTATTTCTAGAAGCATACTTTCTTCTTCGGAAGGTAATACAAACAGTTTATCTCTTACTAAAGCTAAAGTTGGAACAAGTTATGGCCTTGTTAACTGGTATAAGGTACAGCCTAATGACACAATAGAGAGTATTGCTAAGAAATTTAATACAACTCCTAGTGTAATAGAGTGGTCAAATAATCTTTCAGGTAAGAATATTTATGTTGGAGAAGAATTAAATATTATTCCAATATCCGGGATAACATATGTAGTACAACCAAAGGATACTCTAGAGAGTATTGCTCAAAAATTCAATGTTAGTGTTAATGAAATAGAAGATTGGAACCTTTTAAATAATTCTGAGGTAGCAAAAGGGCAATTATCTTCTGGAGAGACTATATTTATCCCTAATGCAATAATACAAGGATCTCAAACACAAAGTACCAGTACATCTAGTAATACAAATCAGACTTCGAATAATTTTTCTAATTTTTCATCAGATTTAGTAAACAGTTCTGTTTCTGTAAAAACTGGGCAAGAAAATCCATCACTCTATTACTATAGTCAACTTAATCCAAGTTGGGCTAATGTAAGACTCGGATATAGTGGATATACAATATCTGAGGTTGGATGTCTGATTACAGATATAGCTATGGTCGGGAAATATTATGGATATAATATTAATCCAGCTAGTATTGCTGAAAATCCTGGTAATTTTTCAGGACCTCTATTTAATTGGAATGGTTTAGGTATATTTAATGTTGACCCTTTGGGTAATCTTTATGGTGGTTATGTGAATTGGTCTGAAGTAAATTCTGAACTTTTGTCTGGACATCCAGTTATTGTATCTATAGATTATGATTATCATTACGTACTTTTGACTTCAATTTTAAGTAATGGTGAATATGTTATGAACGATCCAGCTAGGGGTTCAGGATTAATATTTAATAACTATTATTCAACTTCATCAGTTACCCAAGCTATTTTATTTACACCAAGAGGATAATCTACATTTTTTTTACAACATTTATTCCTAGAAGATTTAATCCTGTTTTTATTGTTTCTTGAACATTTTTTGTTAATAATATTCTTGTATACTTTATATTTTGATCTTTTTCTTTTAGTATTGGATATTTTGAATAGATAAAATTGTATCTCTTACATACTGTTAAAAGATAGTCTACTAATATATTAGGAGATAATTTTGCAGAATCGACATAGTCATTAAATTTATATAGCAATCTAGCCAAATTCTGTTCTTGTTCATTAGATATGGAAATATCTTTTTGGCTGTCTAAATTTGTAGATTTTTGGATTATACTGTTACATCTTACATATGTATATTGTATGTAGACACTAGTATCACCATTGAAATCTAATAATTTATTCCATTCAAATATGATATCTGATGAATAGTGTCTTTTTAATATATTAAATTTTATGGCTCCTATAGCGATTTTTTTTACAGAATCTTCATTATCGATACCTCTTTCTTCTAAAAGTCCCTTAGCTCTTTTGAAAGATTCATCTATTATTTCTTCAAGCTTTATTATGTTTCCTTTTCTTGTAGAAAATTTTTCACCTCCAGAAAGTTTTATAATTCCATGAGATATAAGTATAAGTTGAGTTTTATTTTTATCGTATAGATTTAATAACTCTGCAGCTTTAAACATTTGTTCTATTATATTTTTCTGATCTGAACCTATTTCATATATGATTATGTTCTCCTTAAGCTTTTGGGCTCTATACTCTATTGTTGCAAGATCATGTGTAGAATAAAGAGTTGTCCCGTCAGATTTTTCTATAATAAGAGGTTTTTTATTGGGATCAGTGTATATTACTACTGCGCCATTTTCCTTTGTGGCAATTTTTTTCTCTAAGGCGTTATTAATTATTTGTTTTGCCATATTTGCATAAAAGCTTTCTCCTAATGTATTTTCGAATTTAATTTCAAGTAGATCATATACATTATTGAAATTATCCATACTCCATTTGATTATTTTTTCCCATTGTGAAATTATGGCCTTATCATTTTCAGATAGTTTTTTGTATAGCTCTTTGGCTTTAATGGTTAATTCTGGATTCTTTTCTTCTTCTTTGTGAAATTTTATATATAGCTTATTTAGCTCATTAATTGGGTCTTTTTCTATTATAGAATAGTCTCCCCAATTATTGATTGCATATATTAGTTTTCCAAATTGTACTCCCCAATCTCCTATATGATTATCATTTGTTACTTCATATTTTAAGTATTTGTAAATTCTATATATGCTATCACCTATTATTGTTGTTGTTGCATGAGATACACTAAAAGGCTTTGCTATATTTGGAGATGAATATTCAACTAATACTTTTTCGCTCCTTTTTTTAATTTCAGGTTTATTTCCTCTTAGATAATCTATAATAGAATTATCATTTATAAATATGTTTAGAAAAAAGTTTACTGCTTCTATCTTGTAATGCTCTAAATTTTTTGAAAGGTATTCAAATAATTCATTTTTATCAATATCGTATTTAGAGTTTAGCTTAAGTATTATATTTGATGAATAGTCTCCGAAACTATCTTCCTTGGGAATACTTATTTCTACAGTCTCTAGTATTTTATATTTTTTATATATTAAATTTTGAATTTTTTTTGAAAGAAGGTCTTTTTCCATTCAATAATTTTAACATAACTGAAAGAAAATCAGGAACATGGCCCCATAGTAACAATATTTAACTATGGGTCTTTTATAGTTTCTTTAATCTTAATATAATAAAAATATGAACAATCTTTTATATGCAAGATCCCTCATGGGGATGTCTTTAGGGTTTCATATAATATTTGCATATTTGGGTGTTGGAATACCTCTTTTAATCTCTTTGGCTGAGCTTATAGGTATTGTCAGAAAAAATGATAATTTATTAATTTTTGCAAAAAGATTGTCATACGCATTAGTGATACTTTTTGCAATTGGAGCTGCATCAGGAACTGCTGTTGCTTTTGAATTATCATTACTTTGGCCTCCTTTCATGTCATTTATATCAAAAGTTGATATATTCCCTTTTGCATTAGAAGGTATAGCTTTCGTTATTGAAGTTATATTTTTAGGTATATATATATATAATTGGGACAAATTTAAAAATAGGCTATACCATTGGATCTGCTCTATTCCTATTGTTCTTGCATCTCTAGCATCTGCAGCTCTTATTACTACTGTAAATGCATTTATGAATACTCCTGCAGGATTTAAATATGTTAATGGAAAGATAACAGATATAGAACCTATAAAAGCATTAATGAATCCTACTTCTTTTGTTGAAGTATTTCATGTTGCAGCAACAGCTTATCTTGCTACATTTTTTACAATAGGAGCTATTTATGCCTTTTATATTATCAAAGGTAAGAAGGAGAAGTATTATAAAAATGTACTAAATCTATGTATGATTTTGGTATTAATATTTTCAATAATTACTGCATTCTCAGGAGATCTTCAGGGTAAAGCAGTTGCAAAATTTAATCCAGAAAAACTTGCAGCTTCAGAAAGTGTATTTCATACACATTCTGGAGTATCTGAGCGAATTGGGGGTATTTTTTCAAATGACCATTTACTTTATGCACTCAAAGTTCCTGATCTTCTAAGTTTTCTTGCCTATGGATCAATTAATGCTAAGGTTGTTGGACTCTATTCTTTCCCAAAAAGTAGTTGGCCCCCACTTTTTATACATTATACTTTTGATACAATGGTCATATTGGGAACTATATATGTAATCTACTCTTTTATTTACTTTTTAGGTCTTTTAATTAAAAAGAAAACAGAAATTTTGTATCATAAATGGAACCTTTGGGTCTTAGTCATAATGGGGATGAGCTCCTTTATTGCAGTTGAATGTGGATGGGTATCTGCTGAAGTTGGAAGATATCCTTGGATAATCTATCATGTGATGAGGATAAAGGATGCTATCACTGCTTCAGCATATGTTCCTTTTATATTCTATCTTTTCTTACTAACCTTTATATTTTTATTTATTATGATGGTATTTCTTCTTGTTCAATTCTTTAAGAGGAGGCCAATTTATAGAGATGGAAAAATAACATGATTGAATATTTTTTATTAAACCTTTTATTATTTGTTTATCTTACTCTTGTATCCATAGAATTTGGTAATTCTATTTACTATTATGTATTTTCAAAAGTAGATGTAAATATATCTAAAGTTATATTTAGATATATTTCTCCAATATGGGAATTAACAAACACTTTTCTAGTACTTTTTATTGTATTTCTTATTGCCCTCTATCCTTTAGCTCCATTTATATATGGGACTATTATGCTTGTTCCTATAGGTATAGCATTATTCTTCTTTCTTATTAGAGCATTTTCATTTGTATATATATATGAATTTGATGAAAATAGCATACTATTTAAAACTCTTTATGGAGTAAGTAGTTTCTTTATTCCAATATTTTTAGTTACTTATTTCTCTGTTTCAATTTTTAACAATATAAAAGTTATAGGATCATTCATATCCTATTCTGTATCATCAATAATGTTTTCTCCTCTATCACTCGCACTTATGTTATTTGCAATATTAAATATATTGTATCTTTCAGCATCATTTTTACTTATGTATACTAAAGAGGATAAAAAATTAATACCGGAAATGTCAGGATTTTTTATTATTCTATCTAGTATTATGATATTCACAGTATCTTTGTTTTTTTATATTTTCAGATCAATTCCTTTTTTCTCAAATATATTAAATAACTACTTTTTACTCTTATTTCTTTATTTATTTTTATTTGTACTTTCACAGGGATTGCTTATATTCAAAGAGTATAGATACATTTTCTCTTTTTCACTTCTACAAATGTTTCTTTTATATATAATTTATACATTAGGGAATTATCCTTATATATTATATAGAAATATAACCTTATATCAGTTAAATAATTCTCAAATGTTACATGCAATTCTTTTTGTTGTTATTTTGGCTTTAATATTGATAATTCCATCTTTGATATTCTTTATATATTTTTTAAGAAGGAAGAGTAAGTAAAAATTTTAAATACTAAAAGATCCCTTTTGGAAAATATATTATAAAAATATATTCCCTCTAGGGATCTTTTGCTGGTCTTGATAAGCATTTCTCTACGAAGAACGTAGATAAGTGCATTATTTGAAGACCATGTGTCCTCAGATCATATTGTACTTTCGTACAAAAGATGGGAGAACAATTGTTCTTGCGATGAATGCTTCAATCAGAAATGCCAGAGCGAGTAGCTCAGCTAACTGAATAATTGATGCATTCATGCTGACGATAGAGAACCCAGAGAGCACAGTAAACATTGCAAATGCTCCACCCATTACTGGGAGTGATGTTCTCTTTATGCTGTTTTGGATGAAATCTGCTTCCCCTCTTTTTTTTCTTTTTCTCATGTCATTGATTATGAGAATGTGGTAGTAAGTTGCAAACCCAACGTATACCGGGATTGCGATGATGGGGTCAACTATGTTGTAGACGTTGTACCCTGTGATTTTACTACCAATAATCATAATCCCAAATGCTGCTCCTAAGGGGAGAAGTTTCAGTAGCACAGTTAAAAGTGCTAGGTGAAACTTTTTGAACAGTACCAAGCTCAAAAGGAAAGGTATTGCTACAAGTTCCAATGGTATTAACCATGGGAGTGAGTTACCCAACCTTTTGTTAAAATCAATGATAGTTTCTCCGGCTCCTCCTATTTCTACTTTTGGGAATGATTCTTGTATTTTTTGAATCATTCTTGATTGTTCCATTGCAGGAATAGTTGTGGGGATGTAAACTACTCCTTTGTTGATTTTCCCATGAAATTCTTTTGCTAAAGAAACCTCCTCTTTGGCGTCTCCTATCACTACTACTGGAAAAAGACTTTCCTGAGGGAAAATCCTTGATATTTCCTCGGTAGTAGTTTGGATTTTACCTGCAGGCTCTGTCTGATTCAACAGTGGAATACTCAGATTCTCTGTATTCTTAACAGGATTCTGAGGGTTTCCAATCCTTAGGATAGATATTGGAAGTGATAGAACTACTAACACTCCAATAAATATCCACCCCACCTTGTGAGACCTTATTCTTGTTACCTTGAAAGGTAGCTTATTTTTAGTCTCAAGGATTCTTGACCTATTTGCATAGATTAAGAATGGGGTTACTGTCGAATTCAAGATTACGCTTACTACTGCAGTGATGCATACTGCAAGCCCCATTGATCTTACAACTTTTTGATCTATAAAGATCAAAGGAATGCTTGTAAGAACAAGTGCAATGCCTGCTTTGAGAATGACCTCCTTAAGAAGTGAGAACACTTCTTTCATGCTTTCCGTCTCCCTATATGTATGAATCATCCCTAAGGGATAATCTACATTTGTAGAGAGTGCAATTGTGTTTGCTGTAGTTGCAGCAAGAATTGAAACTGGTGAAAGGAAGTGTACTAGGTAAAGAATAAAGTACACTATTCCTACTGTCAGTAATGCTACTGAAAGAGGAATTACTGAAACAAAGAAAGCTCCAAACAGAAGGATCATTACAGGAAGAAGAAAAATACTACTTCCTAGGTCAGAAACTTCAGTTTGTGTTTTGATTTGGTTCAGTTCACCGTATTCAATTGCTGGAACTCCAGAAACTTGTGCGATTCCCTTAACCTTTGATTCCACTTCTTGTAAAGTGGAGATTGATCCCGATTCTGAAGGAAAATTTCCTACGTAAGTTAGCAGAAAAATTTCCCCTTTTGAATCAACGGATGAAAGGGTCAAAGAGTGGAAAGGCTTAAGAAGTTTTTCAGTCTCAGCTTTTTTTTGAGTGAGTATCAGGATAGATGTATTTTCACTTAAGTGAGAAAATACATATTCCTCTTCTGTATGAGGGGTGTTCCAGCCAGACAAACTTTCATTCATCTGAAGTGCTAGAAACCCATATACAGCGATTGCGGCAATTACTATTAAAAGTAATCGCCTCCTGTGGGATTTCATCTAAAGTTCTCCTTTTTTCGTCCAATTGTGAAAGAACTGCCATTATTATATCAAATGGAAGTCGTATAGTAAATAAATATGAGGTTTATGAGGGAGGATTTTTATATCTTACTTTAAAGTATAAATATTGATATCAAAAGTATTATTAATACCAATGATGTTATATACACAAATTTAGTATTTTTTTCCTGTTTAAACATGAATATCGAGAATATTACTCTCGAAAGAGGAGTAAGTATTAATATTAGTATTGGTAAAAAAACAAATGATGTTAATGTAAAATGCTGTATATAATTTATATAGAAAAAACTGTATATACTAGTATATTTGTATATATGTGAGATTCTATTATGACTAAAAGAAAAAATTATTCCAATTAAAGCTAATATAAAACTTAGACTGACTCCAATTCTTAAGATATAACTTATATATTTATTATAATCTATTTTCTTCATAATAATCCCACCCCCCTTAAAACCATTTCTATAGCTATTATTAAAAGTATTATTGAGAATATAACTTTTAGATTTTGATTAGAAGTTTTTCTAAGTATTTTTGTCCCCAATAGAGATCCTATAAATATACCTGCCATTACAGGTAATGCTAAATAAGGGTTGATATATCCTTTTATAAGATAGATTACGGAGGATGCCAGTGCAGTGACGCCTATCATGAAATTAGAAGTTGTTGTAGAAACTTTCATTGGTATATGCATAATATCATCCATTGCAATTACCTTAAATACACCACTTCCAATACCTAGTAGTCCTGAAGCAAAACCTGCTATATACATCATAATAAGTCCATATGGAGTATTATTTACACCATACTTATACACTACTCCATCATTATCCGTATAAGATGATGCAAGTTCTAATTTTTTTGAAATATAGTCATTTTGGATTCCTTCTTTATTATTTTCTCTTTTCATGATCATAGGATATATACTTATTATTAGTACAAAAGCAAATATAAAAAAGAGTATTTGAGGGTTTATGATCCCAAGTAGAGTGGCCCCAGAAATAGCCCCTGTAGTTGTGGCAATTTCTAAAAACATACCAGTTTTTAAATTTATTAGTTTATCTTTTAAATAAACAGATGCTGCACCAGAAGATGTTGCAATTACAGATATTATGCTAGCACCTATAGCTTCTCTTATATTTATATGATAAAGAAGTATTAATATAGGTATTATAACTATACCTCCCCCAATACCTAGCAGAGATCCTATAATCCCTGCTATTATAGCAAGCAGTATTAGACTTATATAAAAAGTAAGCATTTGAGATATTCTAACATTAATAGTAATTTATATAAACTTTTTATTACTATTTAAGATTTATTCTACTTTATCTATTGTATATTCAATTACCCCAGATTCTGTTTTTACTTTTACAATGTCATTTTTTTTCTTACCTAGAAGCATCTCTCCTACAGGAGATGTTTTGGTTATCTTTCCTAAAATTGGATCTGGATTATTTTCAACTATAACAAATTTGTATAGCTTATTCTCTTTTTTTGCATATACTGTAGAGCCTATTTTTACTATATTTTGTGCTTTGCTCATATTAATTCATTATATATCATAATACTTAAATTAATGCATTGCTATGTGTAGCAAATTTAGGTTGTTTGTTTATGTAATAAATCTTGGCTATGGAATTCGTTATCATTAGTATTAGTTTCTGTGGCTATTGGAATTGTAAATGAGAATGTAGATCCTTTACCTTCTTTACTATCTATCCATATTTTTCCACCCATTCTTTCTACTAATCCTTTTACAACATAGAGTCCAAGTCCAGTTCCTCCAGGTCTTACTAATAGATGTTTAGTATCTTTAGGGTCGTTTGGATTACCTACATAGTTATTTAATCTATGGAATTTCTGAAATAGTTCTGGTATATCTTTTTGAGGAATACCTACTCCATGATCTTTTATATGTACTGTGATAAACATTTCATCTTTTTCTGTACTGATTTCTATAGCACCTCTTTCTGAATATTTAATAGCATTAGAAATCAAGTTTCCTAATACCTCTTCTATTTTTGTTCTATCTCCATATGCCATAGGTAAATCATTTTTATTATATATTATTTTTAATCCTTTACTCTCTGCATCTTTTTTAAATCCATCTACTTGGGATTCTATCATGCTGACAAGATTTACATTTTCTTGAACGATTGGCACATCGGATTTCCCCATTCTAGAAGCTTCAAGAAGGGTATTAATTATCCTTATTTCACTTTCAATACTTTCAATACTTCTATCGATATATCTATTTAATTTCTCTATATATTCATTATTTTTTTTGTTATTTGGTAAAGTATTGATATATTCTTTTATTGTAGATTGAGCCATATATACATTACCTTTTACAATACTTGCAGGGGTTCTAAGTTCATGTGAAGAAATAGAAATTAAATCATCTTTAAGTTGATCTAAGCCTTTCAAATCTTTATTGGCTTTTTCTAACTTCTTATTATTATTTTCTAACTCCTTTGTAGCTGAATCTATTTTTTCTTTAAGATGAGATATTAAATCTATATTTTCTTGAAATAAAAATTCTCTATCTATGGCAATTTCTAAAAAGTCTATAATTCTAGTTAATATCTGTTGTTCTTCAATATCAAAAAAATCTTTATATATTTTATCTCCTATTATTAATAGACCAAAGTCTCTAGATTTTAAATGTAAGGGAAAGATAAAAGATATACTATTTTTGTTCATATAGCGATATAATTTATCATTTTTTAATTTAAAATTATATATATAGTTTGAGGTTTTGAATATATTTAATGTTTCATCAAATGAAATTTTATAATTAAAATTTTCTCCTAGAATTTGTGTATTAGTATTTTGATATATAACAATACCAATTTTTTTTATATTAAAAATAGCCTTTATTTTATATAGTATTTTATTTATATTATATGTCATACTTATTTCTTTTATTATATTCTCACTAGAGGTTTTTATTTCTTCAAAATTGTCAAATTTAATTATTTTGTTAATAATTTTCTTTATAGTTTTTGAGAAAATGAAATATAAAATAAATAATGTTAATACAGATAAGAATATATAACTAATAGTGTTGTTACTATAATATTTATTAAATATTTTATAACTACTATATAAAAGAAAGAAGTATATAAAGATGAAAAAAATAATGGCTAATATATAGAATATTGTTTGGGATAAGGTACTTTTTATGTTATGGAAATTTTTATTAATAATTGCTAAGTATGTAAATACTGACATAGATAATAAAGAAAGAGTTCCAATATTAATGTAAGAATATATATTAAATATAAGAGGAAGAATTATTTGGGTAATTGATAGAAATAATACAGATATTAAAGTTCCAAACAAGAAATAGTATAGTTTAGCTTTATTAATACCAAAAGAGATCTTTATTTTTTTGATAATGATATATATAGACAGAAAAATTAATCCGATTAATAGAATAATATACAACGCAAACATTTTCCCAATTAATAGAGTATGTACACCATTTATTAATGATTCTTTATAGTCTATTGACGATGTTAATAAGGTTAAAAAAGATACTATTAAAAATAATATATTGATTATCCATGTTAATATTTTATTGAAAGATATTTTAAATGGAAAGTTTAATATAAAATAAAAAAAGCAAAATATAAATACTAATGAATAAAAGAAATTTATTCTGCCTAGAAAAGTAATTACGCTATTAGTAGCATTCTCATATAAATATATTGATACAATCCATGATATTAAAGAAAGAACGTAAAGCAAATATTGATAAAAATATTCTTCTTTTTCTTTCCTGAATAATAATAATAATATTGTTATTATATTAGTTATTATTATTATTGAATCGATTATTATATTCATTTATATAAGTATATATATACTTATATATTAAATCAATTAATAAAATATTATATACATATGGATTTTAATATATAAATCTTTTGTAAATTTATTTATTAAGAGTTATTAAATAATTATAGGGTATCCCATTCTATCTTTGTTAATGTTATATTAGTTATTACTATTTTTATTATGATATTTAGATTTAGTAATCAAACTTTCTAATTATTTTTTTCCTCTCTCATATTTCTTAGAAAGTATTTAACTATCTCTTTTGGTCCCAATGATAATAAATATAATAATCTCTCTATTGTAAAGGAACTTATAATTCTATATGTACCATTTTTAAATAGTATTTGTGCATCCATGTTTTTCACTATATTATATGTTAATGATTCTGTCGATGTCCAAAAAATAGCAATATCTGGGAGCTTGCCTACATCTAATTCTTTTATAAAATGTCTGAACAATTCTTGTAATTTACTTAATCCTCTTTCATTATTTAATGATGCAATTTCTTTTATAAATAAAACGGGTCCTACCATATCAATTGCTAATTTTCTTAAGAATTCTTTTTTTAATTCAGGTTTATCTACATATTCTTCTTCGTGCTGCATCCATATATCATGAGCGTCATTTGTAAGGTGCCCAGATATAAATCCTGTTATTGAATTATTTTTTATTGAAACAAGAAAAATACCATTTTTTTCTCTTAAATTTCTTATCTCATTACTGAATGATTCGAAAGTATGATATATTGATAACTCTCCACCACACTCACATCTTGTATCTTTATTCCTTTCAAAGATGCCTAATAAATCTTTTTCCCCTTTTTCTATTGGAGAATATATAGTATATGGATAATTTTTATTGCATTTTTTACACCTAACAAATTCATTCCACCCGTTATTTTCACTAGAGTCTCCAAATGCCATTAAGTATGCATTATATGCATCTCTAATTAATTCTGGAGATGGATTCTTTACTATATCTATAAAATAGGTAGTAGAAGGATCCATCTCTTTCATATAGATAGGTTTTTCATTTACTGCTGTTTCCATTATTTATTTTTGATATTTCTCAACCTAGAATGAACCTTTAATATCTTTACAATACTTCTTCTCATATTATTATACACAGAGTTCCAAGATTTATCTGCACTAATCCATATTGTTTCCTGAGGATTATTTTCAGCTATAGATATAATTATATGAGCGGATAAACCTGCTGTAATAAAAGATGCTACTAAGCTTTGAGGTATGTTATCAGAATCTATATATTTTTTATCTGCCATTCTTGCTAATCTTTCTGGCATTCTTATTGCTCCTTGTGGATATCTTAGAATAGTAGGTACTTTTCTAGAAGAGTGTACAATTATATCAAAGTCATTAGTATTATGAGGATCTTTTCTTACCATTTTACTTACTTGTTCATCTTTTATCTTTCCATTATATAATTTTCTTTTTTTGTTTTCTATGCGATAATCATACACTTCTATATGTACATCATGCCCCAAATCTAAAGGGTAAATAATAATTTTTCCTTGTCTATATGCTTCATGGTGTAATTTTTGTAATATTGTTAAGTCATCAAATGATGCTATTATTATATCGTTATTAGTTACAATTTCTTCTATGTCAGCATCTTCTAGGTTTTTAGGATGAGCTTCTACCTGAACGTATGGATTTATTAATGCAAGTCTATTGGCCCTATCATTTGCTTTATTTTTCCCAATACTTCTTAAGTCAATAGCTTGTTTATCCATATTTTCAATACTATATTCATCACCATCATATAAATCTAATCTATGCACCCCTAGTCTTGCCATAGCAGATGATGTATAACTTCCAACTGAACCTAATCCAACAATTCCTATAGAATACTGTCTTATTCTCTCAATAGTATCTTTCTCTACACATGGAATCATATGAGAAGTAGTCTCTTCTAAATATGAGGTCATTCCTTCATTAGTATAATCTAGAGCTATTACTTGGCAATATTCATTATGATAGAACTCTACCTCTCCGGAATTTAAATCTATATCAAATGGATTTATTATTTCAGAATCATCTTTGGGCTTCTCTACTTTTCTTAAATACCTAGTAATTAAAGATTGCCCTATATGAGAATTTTTTTCATTTTCAGGTTTCATAATAATTTAAACTAATATAACTTAATGAATTGTACAACATATTATCCCAGATGTAAATATTATAAGCTTTTGATAATTATTAAAATATAATATCTTCTCTTCATGAGTAGTTTTTAAAAAAGTCATTATTGCAATACACTATGAGTTTTGATATAATCTCTCATATATAATTTAATCATATATAGTGGTTAGAATAAAAAAGAAAAGTATTATTGAAATTATCCAGGAGCCTGTGATCCTTAAAATTGCAGTTCCTAAGAATAATGAAAAGACTCCTTTAGCTGGAGAACAGCTATTCACTTCTATACATGGGATTTTAAATGATAGCAAAATTTCAAAGAATCATTTTAGTCTAGAGATAATATCTTCAGTACAGGGAATCTCATTTTGCGTTGTAATATCAAAGGAGTATAAAGACTTTATTAAAGGGCAGATATATGCACAATATCCTAGTGCTGAAATTATTGAAGAAAGTGATTATTGTTCATCATTTAATCAGTATAGATATTTTTATTCTACTGAAATTTCTTTTGGTAAAGATTATATATTTCCTATTAGGACTTTTCCAAATTTTGAAGTAGATCCTCTTTCATCTATAACTAGTGCTATGAGTTCTAAAATAGATAATAGTGATTTATCTTCCATTCAAATACTTATTAGGCCAATTAATAATACCTGGCAAAGTAAAAGCAAAAGATATGTTGAAAGAGTAAAAAATTCAAGGAAATCAATGATATCAATCTTTGCTTCAAGTACAGATAAAAGTAAAGTTGAAAAAAATTTTTCAAGTTTAGAAGAGAATGAAATCTCTCAGATAGAAAATAAGGTATTAAAAGTAGGATATATCTTTTCTATTAGGGTTATATCTTTATCAAATACATTTGATAATCCTAAAATTAATGTATCAAATATGATAGCATCTTTTAAACAATTTACATCACCTCATCTTAATCACTTTGTAGAAATTAAAAATAGTAGTAAAGATAAGAATATTCTTAGTAAATTTCAATCTAGATATATGGGTAGTAAGGTGAAAAGTATAATTAATGTTGAAGAATTAGCTTCCCTATATCATTTACCAAATATATCAGTAGAAACACCATCTATTATATATTCAAAAGCAAAAAAATCAGAACCTCCATTAGATTTGCCAGTTGAGGGTGTTAATTTTATAGGGAAAACTAATTTTAGAGGCATGAATAAGAGGTTTGGTATCAAAAGGGAAGATAGAAGAAGACATATGTACATATTAGGAAAAACTGGGACAGGAAAAAGTACAATGATGAAAAATATGATAATTCAAGACATACAAGCAGGTGAAGGTGTAGGTATTTTTGATCCTCATGGTGAACTCGCAGAAAGTATACTTGATTATATACCTTCTAATAGAGTTAATGACGTTGTTATTATTGATCCATCTGATATAGATAATCCAGTTTCAATCAATTTATTAGATTTAAAAGATAAATCTTTAAAAGATTTAGTTGCAGATAATATTGTTTCTGTTTTTAAGAAACACTTTGATTCATGGGGACCTAGGTTAGAGTATCTACTTCATAATTGCATACTTACATTAATTCAAGTTGATAATACTTCGATTTTGGGTATTCAGAGAATATTGATTGATAAAAAATATAGAGAATCTATTTTAAAACAGATAGATGATCCAATATTATTGCGATTTTGGAAAGAAGAATATGAAGGTATGGAGAAAAATCCAAGACTTACGGCAGAAGCAATAGCTCCAATTCAAAATAAGGTGGGAAGATTCCTCTCTTCGTCTACAATAAGAAACTTAGTTGGTCAAGTGACTTCAACTATTGATTTAGAAGATATTATAAATTCAAAAAAAATATTGATAGTAAATTTATCACAAGGAAAGATAGGAGAAGAAAGTGCATCACTTTTAGGAGGTATGCTTATAACAAAGTTACAATCAGCTGCTATGCAAAGAGTCAGAATTGTTGATGAGACTCAAAGAGAAGATTTTTATCTTTATGTTGATGAATTTCAAATATTTGCAACTAATGCATTTTCAAAAATTTTGTCTGAATCAAGGAAATATAGATTAAATCTAGTATTAGCTCATCAATATATATCACAATTAGAAGAAAGTATCCAGAATGCAATTTTTGGAAATATTGGAACAATAATATCTTTTGTAATTGGGCCACGAGATGCAGATGTACTTGAAAAAGAATTTACACCTTTATTTACCAATGAAGATCTAATATCATTAGATAAACATCATTTTTATATAAGATTAATGATAGATGGAATGATTTCGAAACCATTTAGTGCTATATCTGAAGATATTCAATATGAAAAAACATTTAATAAAGAGAAGGTTATTAAAGTTTCAAGAGAAAGGTATTCTAGAAAAAAAGAAATAGTTGAAGATAAAATTAATAGATGGTCCAATAATAGTTAAAATTTATGAAGAATAACATAGGAGAATACATAAAATCAAAAAGATTAACATATAATAATCAGGGGATTAGCCAGTTAGATCTCTCATTAAAAATTGGATGGGAAAATCCTTCAACTTTATCAAGAATAGAGCAAGGGGATACTATTCCGAATAAAGATACTGTGATAAGAATATTAAAAGCTTTAGATATAAATGAATCTTTAATAATTTTTATACTTATGAAAAATCTTTATCTGTATGATACTCCTATTAATAATAACTATATAAATAAGGTAATAAAAAATATAGGGAAGAGGCTTGAGTATTCTGAATATCCTATATTTGTATCTTTTTTCCCGAGTAATATGATAGAAGAGAATTTATATATTAATGATTTATTATTTAAAATATTTATTGGTGAGAATTCTACAGGAAATAGTACGCAAAAATTTTTATTTAAAAAGGATGTAATTGAACTTCTATTTAATCCAGAATATGAATTTTATAATAGAGTTATTAATGGAGATGAATTTAGAAAGATAATCGTCAATAATATGTATATAATTTTTAATGGAGAAAAAGATGAAGAAGGATACATTAATAGCTTGATGAAATTTAAAGATATGAAAAAATTTTGGAATGAAAAAGTTTTATCGTCAAAGAATTTACAATTTTTTAATATACCTTTTATATATGATTCTCCATTAGTTGGAAAGATATCATTTTTTGTAGACAAAATACCTTTTATAGATGATAATAGGTTTTTCATACAAAAATTTATTCCACAGGGAAAAGAAGATTTCCTGAAATTAGAAAAAATAAAGAACATTCATTAAATAAGGTCTCCATATGACAATTTTTTTTATATATTATATACTTGTCTAGTATATGGATGATTCAATTTTTAAGGCATATGATATTAGGGGTATTTATCCTGAATCTATAAATGAGAATATCGTTTCAAAAATAGGATATTTTTATGTAAAATTATTCGATTTAAAAAATATCTGTGTTGGAAAGGATATTAGAAGTTCTTCTCCATCTTTATTTAATACGTTTGTAAAAGGAGCTATTCTTGCTGGAGCTAAAATAACAGATATTGGAGTTATATCAACTGACATGATGTATTTTGCATCAGGCTTTTATGATTTTGATGGAGGAGCTCAAATAACTGCATCACATAATCCAAAAGAATATAATGGAATTAAATTAGTAAGACATGGAGAGCCTATTAGCAGTGATGATGGTATTTTTGATATACGAGATATAGTTAAAAAAAATATTGATATTAATCTAGATCTTCCAGAAAGCTTTAATATGGAATCTAAAAATATATTAAATGATTATATAAAGCATGTTTTATCTTTCGTAGACTGTGATGAGATAAAGGATTTAAAAGTTGCAGTAGATGTAGGTAATGGAGTTGCCGGGTACATAGTAGAGGAAATTTTTAAATACTTAAAGTGCACCTTGGTTCCTTTATATTTTGATCCAGATGAAAATTTTCCTAATCATCCAGCTAATCCAATGGATGAGAATAATGTAAAGGATTTGGAGAGAAAAATTATAGAATCTGGTGCTGATTTAGGGATAGCATTTGATGGAGATGCTGATAGGTGTGCA
>JAJYWX010000010.1 GCA_021791275.1 bacterium
TCCCATACCTGATAATCCAAATTCCATTAATTTAGATCCGTCATTAAAGTCATGTGGCTCTAAAAATTCCTTTTTATCAAGGTTAACTATTTTATAATACTGACCCATTTCTTCTCATCTCCTTATTCTTCTTTTTTGCCTTTCTAATGCGAGTTTTTCAGCAGCTTTGAACTTTTTTACTGACTGTCTACTTGCCTTTAGATTAACAAGACTTTGCATATTTCTCGCTATCTGAAGATTAGACTTACCCTTTAATCTTCCAATCTGCACATTTCCCCTTCTTGTTCTTATTTTCGAGTATTTTCCCTTTTGTGGTTCCATATTCACACTCTCATTTGAGTAGCAATCCTTCTTACAGTATAAGTTCCGTCAGGTAGTTTCTTTATCATCTGTCCTGTTTCTGGATTTATCGCTTCTTGTCCTGGCGTTAACCTAGCTGCGAAGGCTTTATTCGAGTTAGCACGGACTTGGTTGTTGTATAGCCATCGCCCTGCGCTGATTAAATAAGGCTTTAATGTTTCAATAACACCTTTTGTTTCTCCTGGTATTTTCTTAATTCCTTCCTTTGTCCTTCTCATCGCTTCAATTATAATAGGATGGTTTGATTTAAATCTTTCAGGAAGTAGCTTTAATCTTGTTTGTATCTTTCTCATTTTAAGTTCTCGGAGCTTTGCTAATTGAGCCCTTTCTTTTTCAAGCTCTCTTAAATCTTCTTTATATCTTCTTATCTGCATCTCGTTATCCATTTATTTCACCGTATTCCTTTTCAAGTTCATTTATCTTATTTTTAATTACCTTCATTTCCTCGTCTATTTTCTTCATACGTCTATCTATTGCAAGTACCTGATTTGCGTCTTCTAATACTAATTCTTCTATTCTATTCATACTCTCATCTTTTTATAATGCCAAGTAACTCTATGACAGGAAGGACATTGTTTTGGAAGTTTCTCTTTTTTATCAGGCACCCATTTATGACCGCAACGATAGCACTCATATCCTTCGACTTTTATTACATGTATTTTCTGTGTCATAATAAACACCGTTTCTAATTCTCTATTATATAATAGAGAGAAAAGTATTTAAATACTACGTTAAAATCAAATCGGTCTTCTGATTTCTTTTAGTCTTTCTTTTATCTGCATTTTTATTTTTTCTCGTAAAATTCGTACCTTATACAATCTACGCATAAGGATTTCTGTTGAAACATTATCTATGTGTTTTGTTTCCATTTCACACTTTTATTTTTTCTTTTTTATCCTTTTTGTCTTCGTTTAATCCGAGATCTATCAATACTCCTGATTTCTTTTTATCGCTATCCTTTTCATCGTTAAATCCAAGATCAAAGAACACCCATTTTTTCTCTTTTTTATTTTCAGTCATACGATTACCTCATTTTTTTTAATATATTTTTTATAAGAAACCTATTGGCTAAATATCTTGCCCTTTTTCTATTTATACCTTGAACTTTTCTAATTCTAACTGATATTATCTTTTTGCCATCCATAAAAAGTTCAAGATTAGGATTTATTTTTTTTATATAAGGCATAAAATACTTTTTAGGTTCATTATTAATAGCAACGTGAAACCAATTTTTAGTTTCTATTATCTGTCCTTTAGGCATATACTCTTACCTTTTCGTATTTCAAACTATGCGAAGCTATCGGCTTAAAGCCAAACCTATTCTCAAATTCGCTTTTTGCATAAGCTATTGCCTCCTTCTCGCTTGAGAAATCTCTACCAAAAGTATCTGATCTTCCGTCAGACGTATATAATGTTGCAATATACCTCTGAAAAATCGGATTGTAGCTAATCCCTATAAAAGGATATGTTTTACTATTATTTTTATTTCGTATATACATATCTACACCGTTTCATTTTTTGTATAAAACATAAGTCCTTTATATACTTCGTTAAATCTACGTTCTACATCTTCCACTCGATCAGCCCAGCCATAAAAGAACTGATGCAGAAAAGCTGCTTTCTCATATAAGTTAACAAGGGTACTATCCCCATTTGCATATACTCTCTTTCTAACCTCTTCTGCAGTTTTAAGACTACCTCCTGTTTTCAGTTCCATATAATAATTAAAAGCTCCCCATAACTTCTCTCCTGCTTCTGCTAAAACTGTTGTATTCTTATTTTTACTTCCTCTGTAATCTTTATACTCTTTATTAGCTTGAGCTAAATATGAGTTCAGTTTTGAACTTATGCGAGTTTCTTTGTAATATTTTTCGTTTAATCTTACCATATCCATAAACCTTTACACTCTCATTAACCTTTTTCTTTTATCTTCTTCGAGATACTTTATTTCTGTTATCAGATCAACAGAAGGAATATAACCTAATTCAACATCAAGTTTTTCTATCCTTTTCAGGTAGTTTAATCTTCTCTCCTGTTGTCGAGGTGTTAAGTTCTTATAATTTATTCTGTGAAATTCAGTCATACTCTTACCCTTTTCTTACCATATAAATCAAAAAGTCCTTTCTTTCCGTTTGATTTTATAAAGGTCTTTCTTACTCTTTCAATAGCATTTTTCTCTGATTTTGTTTTTAACCAATATACTGAAATTGGAGTTACTAAATCACTCTTTTTACTCTTTTCGTATATGAGTGCTGTATAGTTATCGCCTATGGATTTTAATATTACGTGGAAGTTCTTACCTTTTTCGTGAAAATCTATATCGGTTTTCATACTCTCACTCTCTTTAATCTTTTACGCATTTTTTCTGCGTATTCTCCATAAGCTTCATTAAGAATAGCAGGGTGTTTTTTAATAAAACTGATTGGAACATATCCACAATGTTGTTTATAACGCATACTTTTACCTATTCCTCCTGCTTCGTATTCTTGCCATGCCTCTCTCCAATTTAATTTATCTTTAATTATATGGTTTATCCATTCCTTTGCATTTTTTAGAGTACTAAAAGTCATTCCTACTTCTCTCCATCCGTCATGTGAAGTTTCAGGTCTATACACACTATACGAATGTGAAAGATCGCCTGATACATGATGACTTACTGCATATCTTCCTTTTTTATAAACTCTTTCTGCTCCTAATGTTGTCATACTCTCACTCTTTCATTTAGTTTTTTATTATACTCTATGGTTCTTCTTCTTTTATCTAATATTTCTTTACTCATCGGTGTCATTTCATATTCTTTAATTGCTTTTTTACCTTTATTTGTTAATTTATAAAAATGGCTATGTGTAGGATCTATTACGTTATCAGGTGTTTTTAGTTTTCTTAAATAGCCTTCATTAGCCAACTTCGATGTTATCTCATAAGCATTCCCTAACATATCACTTATGATAATACGTCCTCCTTGATGTAACGTTAATTTAAGTGCTTTCATTTCTGTTTCGTTTGGTTCATTCGTCATACTCTCACTTTCTTTTCTTTTTCATAATTCCAATTAAGATGATATTTTCCAGTAGCTATTAATTTCATTTCATGTTCATCTATTGCATATTGACTTTGTTCTTCAGAAGTTAGATGTGCTATTCTTTCTACTGCTCTTTTTGCTTCCTCTTCAGTCATACTATCTTTTGCCCAGTCACCTGCATTTAAAAATGCTATTTCTTTTCTTTGCTTTGCACTTCCAATATAACCATGTATTCCGTGTCCTCCGAACCATACCCATTTAATCCCAGTAATAGGACTTATCCTTGATATATATCCTTCTCTTCCCTTAAATTTATTTCCATTATATTTTATCATACTCTCATTCTCTCTCTTTTTACCTTACCTACAACAGCACCGTAAATCCTCTTACCTTTGATCTTGCCATATCTTTTTTCAAACTTCTTCATTTCTCTATACTTCGCTCCGTCTTTATATAGATGTTTCAAATAATCATCTCTATTATATAATAGAGAGAAAGGTATTTAAATGTATAGTAAAATTAGAAATAAATAAATAAAACAAAAAAACAAGATAAGTCAATCAGTTAATATCTCTATTAGCTTATTTGCTACTTTATTATCCTTCTCGATAAAGAAGGCATTAATAGAGTTAGGAACTGAACCTGGATAAGCCCTATTCAAGCTATCAAGTAATACGAAGACATAACCATTCTCAACTTTATATATCTTAATATCAGTTGGAGTTACAACAGGAGAGTTTATAATTAGATTATAAAATCTGTCGGTAGTAGGAATAGGAAATACGTTATCTTGTTCTTTCTTGGAGGTTTCTATATTATCTACTATTTCTTCTTTATCTTTATCATATTCCTCAATTTCCACTCTCTCGTTCTTATTCTTATCTTCTTTTTTTATTCCCATAGCTTGTTGTATATCGTTTATATTCTTACTCATAGTTCACACCTTTTTCTAAAAATAATACCAATATTTCTCTTATTGCTTTACTTCTACTTAAATTTCTTCTTGTTGCGTATGTTATTATCTTATCCTTCAGTTCCGCATCTAATCTGAAAGAAACTAATAATTCTTTTTTAACAAGATTAGACGGTATAATTCTCGGTTCTTTAACAACACTTTCTCCATCCATTTAGATCACTTTTTTAGTAGAAAAGAAGCCAAAAAATCTATTAATAATGTTTTTCTTTGGCTCCTTTTTATTTAGGGTTTCTGGTCGCCTTGATTTTTCTTTCATCTTAATTTTTTGTTTTTGCTTATACATGTTTTTTCTTTCTAAACTTTTTTCTTTATTAACTTTAAAGTACAAGTCAAGCATCATCTTATAAGTCTTCAATTTATGTTTGAAGATATACTGATTTGAAGTAGCTAATCTGTGTTTAGAGAAATAAGTATTATATAATTTATTATTTACATTTTTGTCCTCTTGTTTAGCCTTTTGCAAAATAGAATATGGCATTTCACCGTGCTTTAAAATTAAATGTTGTTCATAATGCTGATGCTCAAAGAAAATATCGTTGCAATTAAGATAAGGACATTTAATTACCTTTACGTCTGGTTTTTTATTGTTATCATATATTATTGTGTAATTACCTAACTCTTGTCTAACTACTTCTTTACTTACTTCTCTTTTTTTAGTTATTTCCTCCATTGCTATACACTTATATTTTCAGTTTTAGGTTCAGGTGCATTTTCAGAAGGGATAGGTGGTATACTTTCTTTCTTTTTTTCAAGTTCCTTTTTGATATTTTCTACGTTTTCAATATACGTCTTCAGAATTTCTATCTGATTATTTTTATTGAAGTCGTCAGGATACGCTTGTCTTTCAACTTCTTTTTGCATGGATTCTTTTATGGCGGTATAAGTTCTATAAAAACGTGAGAGAGTAGCAATAGCATTAGGAATACTTCTATTTAATTCCTCTTTTATCTTATCTATGTTCTTTTGATTTGGTTTATTTTTCTTTATCTCTTTTTGGTATTTTTCGTATGATTTAATAGAATCAAAATAGTCATTCAATATATGATTTGTCATTAAATATTTTTCAAACGCTGATTTTTTTGTTCGCATTTATTCCACCAATTCTATATCAAGAGAGTTTTCAACCTTTTTCAATAATTTTAATATATCTTGTTCGGTTGTAGCGGTTTTATCTATTTCCTCTTGTAATACAACAACATTAAGGTTTTTATAACTAACCTTTATACTTGCAATTATCTCGTCTATGATTTTTTGCGATTCTTTAAGTTCTTGCAATAAGGAAGCATGTGCTCCGACGTAATAAAGGTAGGTATCTTTTTCTATCTGCGAACTGTTAGCAGTTATTACCTTATGTAATTTTTCTACGTATCGTTGCAACTTTAGTGATTCCTCTAATCTTTTCTTTATCTGTAATACAATTTTAAGTTGTTCTATATTTTCAGGAGTTTCCTGCATTTCTTTTCCAGTAGCAAATTGTGATTCAAACTCTTCAGAAATACTATTAGCAAAACTGTTAGCTCTTGTTTTTAATCCTATATTTATACCTAAAATACACATAAAAGCAACGAAATCCTTTTTCCATTCTGCATCTAAAAAGATTGGTACTCCTTTTAAAGCAATTTTAGGATATTTCGTCAGTATGTTCTTCAATTCCTTATTATTCACTTTTACTTTATTTTCGTTCTCCATAGTCAAACCTCTATTGATTATCAATTATTTACTATCTTCATCTTCTTCGCTTTCAAAAAAGCTTCCTACTCCCTTTTCTGAATCCAATATTGATTTAGATAAACTTTCGGATAATTCTTTTGCCATTTTCTCCTCTTGCCATTCTATATATCTATTTGTAAACACATCAGACAGACTTTGTGCTATCGACGGATTCTTTTGCGATTTACTAACTAATGTATAAATCATATTTTTTAAATCCTCTTGCGATCTTATACTAATAACATTCCTTGATATTAAACTTTCTATCTTTTTAAATAATGTATTCTGTACGCTATCCTTAACTTCAGGTTCTTGATCTGTTATTTTATACTTTTCATATTTAGCTAAATACAAAGTCCATAATCTTCCTTTAATTTTAGGAGTGTGAATTTTAGCCACAAAGGAAGGATGATGACGAATGCTACCTGCGAACAATTTAGGTCTTTTGGCATATCTTTCAATTCTAATTTTATCAAACTTCTCTTTTAATTGTATTACCCTTGCAGGTATTATTACATCTGCGAGATTAACCTTTTCCTTATGAATTAGCTCATCCATTAGTTCTAACAGTATAGAAGGCATTTTAAAGATATTAGGATATACCCAATACATGCTCGGATGAACTTTTCTGTTTTGTGCTATATTCTCTCTTATCTTTTTCGTTTTAGTAGTAGTCGCTTCTGAAGTGGTAGCAACCAAATATCCTTCATCTATAACATAAGAGTTCCATGGTTTAGGATGTGATATATATTTATACGCAGGATCCTTTGGACTTATTATAATATTATGTTCAACGCTGAAACGCAAGTTTTCTTTACCTACTCTTAAATATTCTTCAGGTCTATGTATTTTTAATAATCTTCTTGTATATATCTGATCCCATCTCGCTATGGCTATGGCTGTACTAGATTTACCCTGACTGAACTCCCCCGAAACTACTGCCTGTACATGATTTTCAGTTTTGATTTTAAATAAAGCGTTAAGGTAAGCAAGTTTTTTAATTCTTGATTCTCCTGTCCAATCCTTATATCTTTCATAATCTTCCGTACTATACTTAATTTGCAGCCTATCGCACTCAACGAAAAAACATATCTCGCTCTTCTCGGACAACCAGAGGCATACTCAAGTTGATGCTAGCAGCTAACCTGCCCCATTCTTTCGTAGCGATTGCTACTTGTTCTTGTATTCTATCTCTAAAGATATTTATCTTTGTAGTATTAGATACTCCTCGTTCCTTAAAATTGATAAAATCAGGAGGTGTTTCTTTAAACCTACTTATAAACGAGTTACCGTCTTCATACATTTTTATATATCGTTTTATCTGTTCGGATATTTTTAACATAATACCGTCATAAACAAAGTCATTACCTTGTATCTTCATCTTAAATTTCTTTTTATTTGCTCCTTCCTTTATTCCATCCCAAATAGTATCTGATTTCAATAAAAGCGTTTGTAAATGCTTCGCTATTAAGATTAAGTCAGGCAAATTGTTAGCAGTATTAAGTTCTTCAACAAGCAACCATATCTTATCCTTTGTTTCGTTATATATCTTGATTTCATGATAACCTGCGTTTTCTGTCTGAATAGATAAATTATCTGTGTCTTCAGTTCCTAAAACATTAAAGTTTGGATTATAATATCCTCCTCTATTCGTTGCCATTTAATCAACCACTATTTAAAGGTATTACCCCATGCCCTAATAAGCCTGAACTTGAATTAGCGGTTTGTATAACCGTAGTTGCAGCCCCTCGTGCTAATTCTGGTCCTGATGACTGTGCTATTAAGTACAATACCAAAGCTACTATTATAAATATAAATAACATTCCTGCCAAAGCCATTATGTATGTCCTATCCTTATTAATTTCTATACCCATTTTATGTTCTGCTTCTCGTGCCCCTAATAAGAAACTTTTAGACACACTTGCCATCATGTCTACTCCTTGACTATTAATTCCAAGAGAGTTAGGCTTCATTAAAAGATGATTTAAAGTATCATAATACAATACCCTCTTTTTAGTTGTTATGTTAAGCAAAGTCCATTCCTCGCCACCTAACCATACAACAGGAATTAGTGGATCAGCTCCTCTGAAGGTTACAATACCCCCCATAACTTTTCCCTTTACCTTTCCTGCGAGGATTGTAGGTCCTTGCATTAATTGTATTTCAACATCATAAGGTCGTGGTGCTTTTTCTCTTGTAGCCATGTAATCAGCCTTGTAAATCAAGTACAATAACAGCGATAAATACTCCTAATAGCATTAAAGCCACAAACTCCACATACCAAAGAACTAATGTAGGTATTAAAGGAGATGAAGTTCCAAGACATTGGATTTCAGTTTCAGTTAAAAGGATATTCAAACCATTAGTGAATAATGGAAAGATGTAATAAGCTTTAGTGCAATAAGCATTTGTAGGAAGAACTTTACTTGCAAAATGAGTAGCTGCATACGTTGAGGTATACATACTTCCAACAATAACTGCCATAACAATTAAAGCTCCTATTAAAACTCCCGCTATCCTTGTAGGTTCAGAAAACATAACGCTTACTGCGTTTCTAGCTCTATCTCCAATATCTTCTAACATATCAATTACCCATTATATTTCCTATCCTTTCTCGAAGCGATTTGCTTTCGTTCATTTTAGTAGGCATAGGATAATCCCATCTGTGTTGCACTTCGCTTTCTGTTCTAATCTTATTCTCTGCTGCTTCTTTGACTGCTTCCATGTGTTTACCTTTTGTTGAATTACTTAATATATTTGTTGTCATATTGATTAAAAATATCATATCAAAACTTGCGTTGAATACATCATCAAAAGTTCTTTCTTCTATTAATTTAGGATTAATATACATCTTCGGATTTCCTATGAGTGTTGCGAGTATTCCAAGTGCTAATCCAAACGCACTATTCATTAATCTGTCGTCGAGTGTGAGGTTTGCTTTTATATCGCTTGTGAGCTTACCGAAGTTCGCTGTGGCTATGTTCGTATTCATAGCTCCACCTGTTTCGCCGAGTAGAGTATAAATTCCAGTCTGTGTTAAGATAGGATTCCAATTTAGAGGATTGGTGTTGCAGGTTTCATGT
>JAJYWX010000027.1 GCA_021791275.1 bacterium
GATTAGAAACATATGAACCATTATCATCTTTACCCAATTCATATCCTCTGTGTACTTCAATGCCTTGTGGTGGATAAGAAGGGGAAGTATAAGTTAATATTACACTTTTCAATTTTTCACCTCAAATTAAAATTACTACTATTGATAATTAACTATTTTGCGAAAATTAAATTTTATTTACCACCTTATTTTAATGCATTAAAAGTACAGAAAACTTGATTATTTCCATCAAAAATGCTGTACATATCGAAGTCGAGGTCGATCTCTGTAGCTTTAGTGGAGCTCATAGTTAACGTAAAATCATTCTTTGCTTTAGCCTTTTTAATATCAAACACAGCAGGAATAATTGCTCCCGTAACTTCGTCAGTCATTAAAGTTTGACCAACAATTCTAACATAATTCGCAAATTTATCAGCAGTAAAAGTAGTGGTCGCAGTTGTTGCAGGTGCAGAATAACTATAAGTACAAACAAAAGTCGTACCATCAGGAGCAGTGGTGGCATTTAATGTAACAGTTTTTCCTGAAATAGAGTAGGTATTTACAGTAGTCGCAGGATCACCTACTGTTTGTTCCACTCCTACATCTCTACCACTTACCAAATAAATTTTTAAAGTACCCGTTACAGGAGTTTGACTAAGAGTAATTGTTTGAGTAGCTGAAACCAATACTTCACGAATAGGAACATTAGTAGCTCCAATAGTTAATGGTTTGCTAGTCAACATTGCAAGAGTGTTCAAATCAACTAATGGAATTTTAGCAGTAAAATTCATATCTTTAGAATGATCGAAGCTCAATAATTTGTAGTTTCCTTGCCCACCACGAATATCCAATCTTTGTGCTTTAGAAATAATAGCACTATCTAACATATAATCTACATAAAATAATTGAGCACCTGTAGTAAAATCAAAGATTGTAGTATTCATTACTTCTTTTAAACCATACTGTAATGACATATCATTAATTCCTCCTTAATTATTATTTTTTAATGACCAATGAACTAATTTAATATCTTTCGAATCCGCTCCATGCAACAAACTCTCGACATTTAAAAAATATTCATCGATCATGTTTAACCTTTTGAATTGGTCTATAAGTTGATAAATAGTTAAATTTCCAACATTAAAAAGATTAATAGAAGGATGCTTGGAGCAAACAGAAGAAATAATATCACTTATATCTTGTTTTTGCTCATGACGTGAATATTTTTCTTTCATCTTTTTTAATTGTTGAAAAAAATCTTTTTGTTTATCATTCTCTGGCTTAATTGTTTTTGGTTTTTCTACACAGTTTTGTTGTCTTAAAATATCAATGAAGTAATTATAATTTTCATAAGTAAGCAATCTTCCTTCTGAAATATCTCCGATGGCAAAAAACCCTTGATTATAAAAATAAACTTGTTCTTTCAAAAACAAGTTTAAAGTATTTAATATTAATTCTTTGGTATCATCATTTTGCTTACAATTCCAATATAAATATTCAAATGGTTCTATATTAGAATTATCTTCTAAATTTAACATTTCTTTAATAGAGTCTGAATCTATACATAAAATGCTTAAATATTTATTATAATTATCAAATCCTACTTCATCTATTTCGTTCAAAGTTAAAGGAGTGAGTTGCAATTTACCAATGTTAACTGTTTTACCCAATAAAAATTTGACATTCAAATCTAATTCTTGCATAATATCATCCTAATTAAACGACAAATCTTTATATTCTATATAACTTCCTATATGAAATCTTGATATTTTTATATCATCCATTTTATCAAATTGAAGTTTACCAATTCCTAATTGCTCAGTTTTATTAAAAATTGTATCTATTTGATTGATTATAAAATCTGTTCTTAAAATTCCATAGTCAGTCTGCATCAAAGAATAATGACTAAAAACATAAAAACAAATATTACCGATTTTATAAAAAGTCCGATCTAGTCTAAAATTACGAAATGCAATTGTTATATATGTTTTTTGTTCATCTTGAGCTTCAGGGACATATAAAAATGGATAAATATTATTAAACATCAAAGAAGATGGAAGTACAGAAGGATGATTTAAAAAATCTGATTGGTTGTTTCCGATAGCTTTAACTATATTATCGTTGGAAACCAACATAGATAAAATTTTATTTTTATATAGTCCAAGTTCATTAAATCTACTCAAATAATAGTCACCACCTCATTACAAAACACCCCTAAGATTAATAGAAATACTAACTTGGCTTTGATCAATATTATTAGTACATGTAATTAAAAGTTTTGTACTTGTATATCCCAAACTTGTTACTTCAAAGTGATTACCATCTACAATGTTAAGAGTATAAAAACTATTTGATGCTCCAGAAGAACTTATTGCAAAAGTGTTTGTATCAGACACAGAATCTACATAATGGAACACACTATATTGTTGCGTAGTTCCTTGAAGAATACTCGTTACATCACTTGGCGAAATATAATTCCCCGTTACTGGAGTGGGAGATGGGGTAGGTTGATTTAATCCATTAGCTATCTGATTTATCATATCATCCACCGCAAGATTTTTCTGATCTAGATATGCAGTAAAATAAATCAAAGGCACAGAATTTTTATCATATGTATTTTTTCTAATGAAATCATTGATGTAATCTATTTTGTAAAGTTGACTTCCTAAAACAAATCGTTGATCTATGCCTATCTTTTGTGTATTGCTGTTATATTGTGCATATATTTTAATATGGCTTTGTGGTAATATTATTTCAGTACCAAACAAAAATTTAGTTAATCGCATATCATAGTCAATCATAACTGGTTCTTCAATTAAAGTATGATTAGAGTCATACCATTTTAAAGTTGAATCACATCGTCTTACAATTGCACTAGCTGTAGGGTAATGGTATATATCTGATTGAACGGTTATCCATGTGTTGTTATCAAATTGATAGCGAATACCTAGAGCATAATAATGTGAAATATCTTTGAATATAATCTGTCGCCAGTCATCATTCTTTTTATCTGATGTGTTCTTATCCGCAAGTACGTGCAAAATCCTAACTTCAAGATCTTGCCAATCTAGTAGACCTGGAGTTTTCTCTTCCTGTATTTTAAATACATCACTAGCAAATTGAAACTCATCATTAATTTTATATTGCAATGTTTGTTTCAAATTATCGGAAACAGAAGATGGAGAAAGATTAAATATAGCATTAAATCCATCGAGTCGATTATCCAAAACCTTACCCATTTATTTTTATCTCCATCTCCTTCCTTAAATTCTCAACAACGTCAATACATTCTTTAATTCTTTTACTAAATTTGCTTTTTGTAAAAGGTTTATGAGGTAAATCAGGCAATCCGTTACATAAAACTTATAAAACTCTACAATTTCTTATAAAGTTTATGTTTATTTCCTCATTCATCCTACTCACTTTCATATAAGTCACCCCATACTACTCGTGTTTGTTTAGTAGTCCAAAGGCATAAATTCCCGTATAACTTACGGTACACATAGTATAATTTGTTAAGTAAATCTATACTATTTTATATCGTGAGAGATTAACCGCTGCATTTAAGTCTCTATCTATAATACAACCACAACTTTCACAAACAAATTCTCTTTCTCCTAGACTCAATTTTGGTTTTATATAACCACACTTCGAACAAGTTTTAGAAGAAGGATACCATTTATTTGCTTCTATGAATTTAATTCCATTTCTAATACTTTTGTATTTAAGTAAAGTCTTAAATTCATATAATTTCTGTTGTTGTATTGCTTTAGATAAATGCTTATTTTTCATCATACCGCCTATATTTAAAGTTTCCATTACTATTTGAGAAGGTTTGGGTTTCACTATCTCAGTAGTAACTTTTTGAATATAATCAGTACGAATATTAGTAAGTCTTTTATAAACCTTTTTTATTTCAACTTCAAGTTTCTTAATGTTGTTAGTCTTAATGAATTTTTTATCTTGTTTATTCATTTGATACTTTTTAGAAACTTTACGTTGTAATCTTCTTAACTTCTTCTCTAATTTCTTTACTTGTCGGGACTTATTAATATTTTTATATTTAGTTCCATTGCTCACTATTGCTAAATCCTTTACACCAACATCTATACCTAATTTTATGTCAGTTAAAACAGGTTTAATATTATCTTCGACTTCAACACCAATGGATAAATACCAATCTACCCCATCAAATGTAATACGGGGATTATAGTATTTACCCTGTAGCATCCTATCTCTTTCAGATAATTTAATTTTACCTATTTTCTCTAACTGCACATGTGTTGATGTAAATTTTATTTTAAAAGTATCATTATAGAAACTAGGTTTACTTTTTTTCTTACTTTTAAACTTTGGAAACTTACTCAATCCTTTAAAAAATCTCTTATAAGCATCACAAGCATCTTTTATTGCTTGTTTAGTTATATTGTTAGAGTATTTATACAACCACTTATAATTTTCATCATTCTGTTTTAATTGAGTAAGTTGTTTTCTTATTTCGCCATCGTTTAAGAATTTGCCAGTTTCTTTATAATGCTCTTGAATTTTAGATAAAGCAAAATTATAAGCCCAACGACCAGTTCCAGCACAACCAAAAAGCAAAGAAGTTTGTTTGTTATTAAGTTCTAATCGAATTTTAAAAGACTTAATCATATTTTCACCTCCTTTCAATAAATAAAAAGGAAGGCAGAGGTGTGTCTCGCGACATGACGTACCCAAATCATATAATATTATACTAACATTAAACAGAATTTATGTCAATATATATTATATTTAGTTATATACGCATCTTATAAGCTTTATGATTGTTTACTAATAGACGCTACTCTATTAATGTACCCATAAAGAATACCTCATGCTTTCACATGAGCGCAGACTATTTCTTCACCCTCGTCATTACACGTTAGGGGCAACACACTTCCACTACCAATCACTTGTAGTATACTCTCTTGCGAGATAGTCGTTGAGGGCAATCCTGTTCGGATTTTCCCTGCATGAACATCCATTGTTTACGGATATTTAGGATTTAACCGTATATCCATCCTTACGTTTTTTCTACTTTCGTCCCATCATATAAAACATATTTCATCCTTATATTGTGGTGTAAGGCTTTAGGAGTTACCTGCATATGCGTGTTGTGTCCTATGCACATTTCTGTACATACGAGGCTACAGTATTTGAAAGTTATAAAAGATTAATATAGTTTTGTAATATTTTATAACTTTTTGTAAACTGTTAGTTACCTTCTAATTTATTTAATAATTCAACATAAAAACAGCCATTTAAAAGCAATTTATCTCCACAAACCAACTCATGCATAAGAGATTCATATTGAAATTGAAAATCTTTTTTAGATGACTCAAATAGGGGGAGAAGTTTAAATATCTTCCCAATTAATCTATCATAATAAAATAGAATGTCTTTTTCATTTACATATCCATCGTATTTAGTTTTAATCATTATTAAAACCTCCTACGATAAACCATATTTAGTTTTTAAAGTTTGTTGATATAATGACCATGAATATTGTTTCATTGCCGCCGTAGCTTCTTCTCTCATAGTAATATACCAATTACCTTTAGCATTCATAGTAGGAGCTTCTGCTGTCAAACGAAAATCAGTATCATTTAATAAACGCCTAATATCTAATAAATGGTTCTTCTCTTTTTCTGCCCAATTAACAACCCAAAGCATTGACAATATTCTTTCTTCACGGCTTATTAAAGTCTGATTAAATTGTCCAGGATAGTACCACTGAATAGAAACATTATTCGTACCAATCGCGGGAGCAATATCTAATATTACTGAATTTGTTCCAGAATTATAAGTACCAGTTACTACTACACCACTTACCGTATATACAAAATATGAACCAGTAACAGGAATCGTAGTTAATATAAAATTCGTATTTATTCCATCCCCATTAAATAATTCAGTTTGCCCAGAAGGAGAAGTTATATCTTGTAACTTTGGAATAATTATTTCTGGTATTATAAATTCTGGTATACAATTATTTAAATATCCAAACATCGTTTGAAAAAATGTTATTGTATTCCCATATGTACTTGTTATAAATGGATCATTAAATTCGTTGATTGCACGAGAATATATATTTGTGAAAGGAGTAGACATATCACCACCATCTCATTTCATTTATCCTTTTAGTTGATTTGCTCTTTCAGTTTCGGTTATTTTCAACATCAAATCCTGTCCAGACCAATCACTTAATAAATCTATTTTTTTTCTATCTCTGAATCTTCCGTCTTGACCTTTGATATACTCATCAACAAACTTATTAATAATTTTTTCCTGATACATTTGATTCGCGTTTTTAAATACACTTTCAAATACCTTATTTTCTAAATCGGGTAGTCTATCTAATGTTTTCACATCTATAATTTTCATATAATCTTCTTCAAGCAATAAATCTTCAATTACATCTCTATCTTCAAAAATAAAATACCCCAATCTAACAAATTTATCATTAAGACGCACGATATCTCTTGCTTCTTTTAATGTTACCCAAATTTTTTGTCCAAATTTATTAAGAACCTTAACAGCACCCAAATCGTTAATCTTCATATTGAACATTAAACCATCAAACATATTAATAATTACAACTTCCATGTTTGGATCTAATTTTCGTTCTTTTTTTTCAGAGTTGTTATCTTGAACGTTATTTGTTTCTTGGGTAAACTGTAATTTATTATTTTGTTGGACTAATTTATTATTCTCTTCTTTAAGTTTTTCATTACTATCTTTGATACTTGCAATTTCTAATTGCATTGCTTTAAGTAAAGATAAAATATCATCATTATTTGAAATATTACTCTCTAAAATATTATCTTCTGTCGTTTTTTTTACATTCGCCATTATCCAAAACCAATCCTTTCCTTTTGTTCACTAAGCAAAACAGAGAGAATATATTACAATTCTCTCTGCTTATAATATAATTATATTTTAGTTTGAACTACATGTCCATAATTCCATATACACTTGCCGAAGCAACAGTTGAAGCATAAGCATTTTGAATAGTTACAGTAATTTGACCATCAGCAGATTGCATACCGTCTTCTTCTTTAGTAATTGCTTCACCCTCAAAAACAACTTTTACAGGTTTATCTGCATCCATGCTAAAGAAATACAAACGAGTATTATCAATTGCAAAATCAAGAGTAGTATTAACCGTACCTGGTTTCAGAACCTGAGGAACTTCTAACAAATTAACTCCCTTATAGCGTCCAAGATAACCAATAGAAGCATATTCTCCACCAAGCTCCATCTTCAAATAATCATTGGAAGGAAGTACATTTGCTAAAGAGATCATAGTACCCATTGCAGTTACAGGAAGATTACCATTAGCGGCTTTAACTCGCTGAGCAAGTTGAATAAAAGCACTATCAGTAAATGCGCCCGCAACTTGAAGAGGGGTGGGAAGAGTAGCAAATGAAGCATCAATATTATTATAAACATTAGTGGTAATATCGGTTGTAAATGCAAGACCTACACGATACATCCATTCACCAATATCAAAACGTCCAGAAACAACTTGATACCAATCCATGCCTACAGTTACTTCTTTAAATTCTGGATTAAGTGTAATATCTTCAGAGTAAATACGTTGAATCGCGCCTCGTTTGATGTTTTTGCCAATACGATTTACAGTAAAGATGTCCTTACTGGCGACTTTAAAATGTTGCGTATCTCCCCATCCAATATTACGTACATCGGAAACAGTCATAAACATATAATTTACAGTAGCAGTAATAATAGGAGGAAGTGCTTGTGAAATTACTCCAAAGAATTTATTCGAAAACATAGGATTACTGCGGGTGCGTGGAGATTTTAAAGTTTCAACTTCATTAACAATACCTGCACTTTCCGCAGAATATTTAACTAATTTTTCGAGAGTAAGTTTGTTATTTTCAGCATAATCAAAACTGTCATCCATCCCCGAAAACATAGCACTTCTACCCGCAAGAACATGTGAGCCAATAGAAGCTCCACTAGTATTGGCTTTATGTACGGCATACAATTTGTATTTTCCAAGTTCTACTAACGACTCAACAAGAGTCTGTTCTTTATCATTAGCAAATGTTGCCTTAATAGGCATAGAGAAAAATTTAAAAGACATTAATAATCATCCTTTCTATTATTATATTTGGCTTATATTAAGCTTTAACTACTTTTAAACGATAACCAGTAACATTTTGTCTTCCAATTGAGAAAGTCTTTGTTCCAATAACTTTGCAAGCACATTTTGCAGTAATACTAGAAACAGCAGCTACAGAAGCAGCCCATTGATTAGAACCATTTGCGGCTCCAACGAATTGACCAACAGTAGGGGCAACCGCAAAACAACCAGCGCTTGCATTAAATTCGTCACCAACATGTAACTGACGCGCTCTAGCAGTTACATTAGCGGGAACATAGTTATAGCGAGGATCTGCAACATCAATTCTAAAAGATCCATCGATTCTAGCAACATCTCCAGAGTCAACAACAAGAATATTTTCTGTAGTAACATCAACAGGTGCAGTAGCAGTATAAGTATCTAATTCATTAGAACCATAAACATTAGTTGCAGGAACAGTTTCGACAACAATGTAGCCATTGTCTAAATCAGTAGTGGATACAATACTCCTATCATAAGACACAACGTCTTGAGAAGCCATACGCAAAGGTTCAAAAATGTTATGAGTGTTAGCCATAATTAATAATCATCCTTTCTTAAATAAAAAATTATTTTTTAATTAAATCTCTTGTAACTTTTCAAATGGAGAAGGTTTCTTAGTTTCTTTAGGATTCCTTAAAAAACCACCCATTTTAAGATGTTTGTTATTTTTATCTTCATGTTTTTCATGATAAGAATAAATCATATCCTTCTTGAACTCTTTTACATCCGCAAAATCTTTAATCTTATCAGAGAATTCTTTTTTCTCTTCTTCTGACATACTTTTTTCTTCCGCAAATCTAGCAAGTTCTTCAAACATTTCTTTTTCCTTATA
>JAJYWX010000033.1 GCA_021791275.1 bacterium
CATTCTTAACTCAAAATTATCTTTTTTTAATATATTATTTATTTTTTCTGCAATATCATCTTCATATAAAGATAATTTTATAGATCCTTTATACTCTAAATTACCATCTCCAATCATTACGCCTAATAGATACGGATCAATATAAACATTTTTTTCTTTAAATTTAACTGAGTTTGTCATTGGAATATAGTAGTTATATTTTTTATATCCATCTTTACCAATAGTATATAAAGGCTTATTTAATATATCTTGTAATTCTATAATTTGATATTTATTATACGCTCTATCATATGGTGTTTGAATTTTCCATAGGTGTTCTTTAGAACAACGTGTTGTACTTCCATCACTAAACATAATTTCATAAATTTCTTTAATACCCTGTGGGTATACTCCTGCTACATTATATTCTTCGCCATTATCTCCTATAATTTTATCTCCAATACTTATATCTTTCATTTGGACAAATCCATTAGGTGTTAAAACTTTACTATATAATGGCTGCGCTTTACCTGCTCCACTTAAACCACCAACTAAAGTTATGTTTCCTTCAAGACTTCCTCCTATTTCTTTATTTAACATCGGAGCATTATTTAAAGGCAATCCGACAGCAATTCCTTGATTTAACTCTTCAATTAACTCATCAAGTCCTTCAGATATATCATAAGTGACATCATCACCTTCAACGTTAATAAAAATATGATTTAAAACAGCTTCAAATTCTTCATATATTTCTTCGGATGTTTTATCTACAAATTCTTTTATTCTATCATAAATAGGAAATCCTCTTTTTAATAAGTCTAATACTGCATTCCATTTGTAAAGTTCATTAATATATCCATCAATATTCTCAGTTTTTACATACGCTTTAGCATTTTCAATTGTTTCATAACCTTTATATTTTTCATATTGCTCTTTCAATTTTAAATGTTTTTCTAAATACAATCCCACAGTAATATCATCTAATATAAGTTTTTTTTCTTTTATAACTATGTCATAACCTATTTGCCAATAAACTTTCCAAACATTTTCTGTGAAATTAACTAGTTTTAAATTATCATATGTATAGTACAGATCGGGCTTTTTCCATAAAATCGAGACTATATTAGCTTCGCAAGCCTTTTTGTATTCTCTTACTTTTATACTGGTTTTTAACATTTCTTCTTCAAATGCGGTTAATTGAGTTTTATTTTTCGTTTTAGTAGTTTGCGTAATAATGTATCACCTACCATAAGTCTTTCAAATTATTATTTTCCTTTTTTGTTTTACTAATATACTCAGCACCTTCATGATTTATATTATCCATTTTTAATGATTCAGTTTTTTCTTTAGCAGATTTAGCATTTTTCAATCTAATTACCATATCGTTTATATTGTTCTCAATTATGACCATTGCATAATTAAATTTATGTTGTTCGTTTGTAAATTTTGTATTATTAGATTTAAAACCTGTCAAAATACTTAATTTACAAATTTTAAAGGTATACAAAATCGTTTTATATTCGTAATTAGCCATCGGAGGTTGTTTTTTATTTGCTAAAAATTGCCCTTTTGCCAGTCCTCTTAATCTTAAAATAATAAACTTTGGTAATTTAAAATCATCTGGGTATTCCATAATTTCTTTTTTTACATATTCATAAAGATTAATCCATTCAGGATCTTGTGCCATATGTTCACCAATCTTTCAATTAGAAAACTTAGGGAAGAGAATATCTCCCTTCCCTTTTTAAATTATAATTAGTATTTTTTATTCTTCGATTAAATTCAATAATGTTTTTGCATCTATTAATTTATCAACTTTAGTAGGATTAAGATATCCTAATCTTTTTGATTCAGTAAGTAAAGGTTTTAGTTTGTCTGGATTTGTTTTATTTGTCTTGACAAAACTCGTAATCTTTAAAATAATTGCTTCTACTTCTTTCAATTCAATCTCTGCTTTTTTCTTAGATGCATTCTTTTCGACAGTCTTTTCTTTTTCTATTTCCTGTTCTTTTTTAGTATCTTCAATAGATTTTACATCAGTTTGTTTTTCGTGTTCAATTTTAATAGCATCTTCAACAGCTTTGATAAATTCATCTGGACTTAAAACAATTGAATCAACAATTTCAGAGAATCTTGATTTTGAATCTATATTAAAATTGTCATCTCTGAATGTAATTATTCTTGTTTCGCTTTCTACTGATCCTTTAATTTCATCTTTTCTATCTTTGCCTTTTCCAACTTTTTTTCCTGTTTTTATTTGTGTAATTTCTCTATTAATAGAAGCTACACCTAGCACATGAAGTTTTGTTTTTAAAGCATTGAAATATCTATGCGACATATTTGTAGTTAACATATCATATTCAATTCCAGTTACAACATCAGTCATTGTTCTCTTTTTTGTATGACCGATGATAAACATACTGATGCCAATTTTCTTCAATTCCCATAGTCTAGTAAGAATAATTTCGGCTACCTTATCTTCTCCTGCCATATAACCACCGAAAGCTGCTTTAATTGAAGTAACTGGTTTTTCAGGATTTTCCCTATTATGCATTCTAATGACTTCTGGTTCCGCAATTTCGAATAATTGGTCTAAAGTATCCCATACAATTACTTTTAAGTCCTTATAATCAGTAAGTCTATTCTCTATTATGTCATCAGTAAATTCTTCAAAGGTGTCCCACTCAGGGATATCTTCATAGATAGCACCAGCAATAGCGTCAATACCATCCTCTTTACCAATATTTGCAATAATATATCCATCTTCACCAACAAGTTTTTCGCACACTTCTTTAGCGAGTGTGGTTTTACCAATTCCGCTTTCCCCAATTAATCCTAAATTATAAGCTAAAGGATCTACCTTAATAATATTCTTTTTACCAAATTTTCTTTCTGCCAAAATTAAATCCACCTTTCTGATATCAAACAATTATAATTTGATTTTTAGGAGAGATATATTCCCTCCTAAAAATCTTCATTTGAACTCTTATCTACTCGTCTTCATCTAACGCATCCATCCATGATGTATCTTCTGGATCATCATCTGAAGTATCAACACTATTTTCTTCTGGTTCTTCTTCAATCATAAAGTCAAAGATTAAATCTTCATCTTTATATTGACTCTCTGTTTTTAGAATAACTGGTTTCTTATTATCGTCATCACCAACCATTTTGATAGCAGGTCTACGAATCACCATTTTCTTTTCCTTACTTCCACCTACAGCAAGTTTATTAATGGCATCTTCCATAGTATAAGCACCCATATCAATTAGTTCCTTGATATCATCTGGAATATCCGCTTCGGTAATATTGACTAAAGTTTGCCCTTCTACAATATCACCTTCAATAGTAACTTCGGTAATATCCTTTTTAACCTTTAATACCTTTTCAATAAACTTTTTAGTATTTTCGGGTTTCGCTTTATCCACTTCAAGTTCAAACGTTTTCTTAAAAGTAATGTTTTGTTTAACCAATTTGCCATTATACTCTTTAATATAATCAACAACCTTAACTGAAATAGGATAAATAGCCTTTTCCTTATCCAGTTTACCAATACTATCTTTATCAAGAAGTACAGTTTGAGTGAATGTTGCTTTATATTTAGATGAATCATCAACTTTTGATAAGAAGATACTCGTGATTTCTTTTTTGACCTGAACAGAATCATTATATGTAGAATATTTTAATCCACCTTTTACATTAATAACTGTTCCGTTTTCAAGATGTTCTTTAACATATTCAATTGCATCATAAGCAGATAAAAACTTCTTTGCAAATGTTTTTTCTTTTTTGTCTTTTTCAAGTCCAATAGTAATAAAACATTGTTCTCCAATAGTTTCAAGAATATCTTCATCAAATCTATCTTCCCATGCGATTGTAAATTGGTTTGAAAAATCATCTACCATTCTGCCATTATCATTTTCCTTTTTCCCATGAACGTAAAGAATATTTTCTCTTTCTGCACCATAACCTCCCATTAGATCAGCATATACTACGTTACCACTACCACAATCTACTCCAAGATTTAATTGATTCCAAATCCAATCTGATTTTGTAGAAGTTTCATCAATCTTATAAGTAAAATCAGTAATCTTTGCTTCACCAATTAATTGAAACATTGCTTGACCTTTTTTAAGTGGCTTTTTATCTTCTTTCTTTGCCATATGTAATTTATTCCTCCATATTATTATTTTTTCGTTTATCTATCTATAACCAAGGGAATTTCTTCGGTGGACTCAAAACTCTACAAATCGGCACGATACCCCATGATTTTACCTTGATAAAACATTCCTCCTTTCGAGTATTTTTATTTTTGTATTAAGTAGTCTCTCTATTATACACCTAATTATCTAATTGTCAACTTTTTTGAAAACCCCATAAAACTGTCCTATCATGCGGTTTTGACCTCTCTCATGCTTCCAAATACTCACTCATGCTCTGTTTTTCATAGGTATATGTTACCACATTTTTGTATTACCGCCTATTGTAAGAGTAACAGTATTAAACTCTCTTGGCTCAACTAATTCAACTAAATCTTCAATACCTTCTCCATACGCCTTACGCATAGCAATCAATCTTCCCAAATCCTTATTATAAACATCTGTTGAATTACATTTAGATGTTCCAACCTTAACTTTCCCACAAAGATAGATTGAGAAGATTACCTCGTCTTTCTTTTCATTAATTTTAAACATAAATGAATCAGGATCTAAACCTCTAAGTTTCTCTGAGATTTCCTTTTTAACTGCTTTCAGTTTTTGTTGTTTTAGATTATCTTCTTTAATAATCTTCTTTGCTTCTTCAACTTGTTGAGTTGTATAATGTTTCATTTAATTATTCACCAATTCCTTTTCTTCAACTTCACTCTCATCCTTAAGCTCAACCACACTGAGAATCTTTATCTTATTTGATGGTTCTGGTGGACGTACTAAAGTCTTAAAGCTACCGAACTCTTGATGTGTTAGTATTTCGGCGTGATAGCTATTTGTGGCATGTACAGTGATAGTTCTAGTTGCGGGTTTATATTTCTTATTTTCTTGAAAAGTCACTTCGTATGTATTGAAGTTTGCGTTTAAGTCCATTGTATTTCCACCTTTATTATTTTTGTGTTTGATAATTGTATTGTTTTAATGTCATATTATTTTCTTCTAACCATTTTAGATAATTTGGATATGGTTCTCCAAGTTTGTATTTGGTATTCTTTGTTTGAGCAATTTTATTTTCTAAATCTAATTCAACTAATCTCGAAGTAGTAACACCTCTACCATCAGAAAACCTTTTCAATTCATCATCAAATATAATTCCTTCAAGTCTACTTGTTTCTGAGTCTGGTGCTTGATATTGATGATTCAAATTTCCTACAATTGACCAATTCTCTAATCTTGGCATAATATTTCTCCTTCCTTAAACAATTAAAATATAAGATTTAAATGCTTAGACTACTAAAATTCTTTAAAGTATCTGCAAATCCTTTCAAGTCGCAATTACCAGATACTGTGCAGTTGATTACAGTAGGTTTTTCTAACTCTGAATCATGCATGATTTGAACATAAAAATCTGGACGTAAATAATGTTCTTTATTTTCTTTTTCTCTAATTCTTACTGTATACCCTGCGTTGGCAAAAATAGACACTATTTTTAATCTATCTTCAGTGTTGTTAATCTTGAATTCAGTCATTGTTTCCACCTCACTTTCTATAATATATTTTTTATGATATACTAGTTAGATAAAACTAAGGAGAGTGAATTAATTATGAAGAATGCTATTCAACTAACTACAATAGGAGAAATTTTATATCATCTCGCCACCAAAGAAATTGTTGTTTTTAATATGTTAGATGGATATGGATATTTTCAACAACAGGGAAATGATATTACAATTGTCATTCAACCTAATGTGGGTAGTGCCACTATAGCTATAGGTAATAGAAGTATGTTAAGAAAAACATTTAAGCAATTTTATAATACGGAATTTTATGTAATGCCAGGATTAAGAGCGGATGTTAAAAGAATTACTTTACTTGATAGAATTGCTGATTTCTTCAAAAAAGAATGAAAGGATGTATTTCATTCCGTATTTCATAAATATGATTTTGCTACCACATAAGCATCTTTGCCCTGCCAAGCCAACCATTGCCATAAAACGTAATCAATAAACCCCACTCGCTATATTTCTTTTCTGAATCATCCCACTAACCTCTCATTAATCCTCATAATATCTTCAATAAGTCCCATACTTAAATACTTCTTATGTATATTAAATTCTGCTAAACACGAAGTATATTCTAAATCACACTCTGGAATATAATAGGACATATCATTCAATTTTAATCCACCAACTAAATTAAGCTTGCCATCCTGTATTGTGCAACCTCTTAGATATAGTGTTTCACCCAATTTTTCCTCACCGACAATGATAATGTCACAATCTATCTCCTTTTGCATCTGAATTTTTTCTGACCATTTTTTATATGTATTACTATCTTTCTTTAGTTTGAATAGGTTAAATTCGATGTACATTTAATTATTTTCCTCCTTATTTATTCTTGTTAAATTCTACTACTGCATTCTCTATATAAATTAAAGCAAAACAACCAAAACTAATTGAGCTAAAAACCAATCCTAATTCATTACCTTTATATAAATAATTACTAATTGAAAAGGCATTTAAAACCATCATAATAACCTGGAAATGTTTGAACATTCTATAATCTCCTTTTTATTATAATCACGAGGAAACACTGCATTGATCGGATAATTAACCCTTTAGTATTTGATATTTTACTTTTTTTTCTTTAAAACGCTCTTTGATAAAACTTACAAATGCCTCTTTAGTATAATCAGAAATATCTAAATCTTTAAACCCTCCAACCTCTACAATCTTGTCATTCCATGTAATATTAAATGGAGTACAAATAAACTCAACATCAGATGGTAGCATTTTTCTAATTTTTATACTAAGTTCATCGACTTCTTGAGCACTCATAGTTATTTGATTATCAACAACTGGAATTTGAAAATGAATGAATTTCATATTATTTTATCTCCTTTTTTTTAATTTAATCCCAATCAAACGAATTTTTTATCTGCTCATTCCTGTATTTCAAAACTACAATCGCAATCTCCACAGATAATATTTTTATCTGCTTTGGCTTTAACTTTTTCTTCACATTTAGGACAAATATAAGTGAACTGTGTTTTTTCTTTAGGTTCTTTGGTTTCCTTATCTTTAAGTGGAACATTTCTAAAATAGCTAAAACATTCAGCATTAGGTTTGATTACATTATTAATAAACTTAGTAAATGTCTCTGAACATTGGGTATGCCCGTAACCATATTTCTTACTCTTTTCCACTATTAATCCAACCGATTCAGCTAAAGTTTTAAATTTCTTATTATGTATTTGACCGTTACAATCTTTTATTTCTGCTATTTTATTTGCATAATGTACCATTTCATGTTGCAAGGTACAGACAATTTCATGGATGGTTTTATTTAGATACTCGGCACACATATTAATTTCATATTTCTTCTCATCTGATTCTTTATCAACCCAAACTTTATCTAATGTAAACCAACCTAAATTACCACTTCTTTTCGTCTTTTGTATTGTAATCATTGGAAAACTAAGTTTTTCAGAGAAGTATTCTTTATTCAGGATATCAAAAATCCTATATAATTCCTCTAAAGCTATTCCAATATAATTATTTTTGTTCATTAACAAACTCCTTTCATTTATTTACCACGAAACTAACATTTCAAGTAAATTTTATTTATTACTTATTATATCTTTTACAATAATAGGTATTTTATTTCCAATTGCTTTCCTTAAATTTTGCATCTCATAAACTTCAGGTAAAGAATCGCTTTCTTCTTTCATAATGTCTTCATAAATCCTATTACCTAGATTTTGCAGAATTATTTTCATGTCTTCAACTCCAAAGTTTTCTTCAATGATACCTTCATCAACCAACTTATGTAACATCTTATCTACTCTGGCTTTAGTAACGGACATATTAACAAATTCTTGTTCAGGTGTAGCAGGACGATTAGGATCTTTAGGTAGTTTTTGTTTTTGAGTTTCCGCAAAATCTTCATGGACTAATTTAACAAACAATTGATGTCCATATTTATCTCGATAAGATATATTTTTAACCACAATACCTTCACCATAATTTAATGCCATATCTGATTTTCCAACAAAACTCATTAAATGATCAAACGATATGTATTGTCCTTCATAAAATAATGGAACTGTTTTAATTCCAAGTCTTGTTGCTTCGCTTTTCATAATGTCATCTGAAAGATATTCTTCTAATTCATCATCATAGACATTGAATAAATAAAAGTTTTGGTAATACTCAGGTTTATATTGAATTTTATGAGAAACTAACCATTCTCCAAAATATCTATATCTAGGATTTAACAATTCAGGTTTAATATTCTCTTTAAGCCATCCATAGTAACCCCTAAGAGTATTATTTTCATCAACTGGCGTTCTCCTAGAAAATCCATCTACTGCTCCTTCTGAATTTAATTTGAAACTCGCATTAGTACCATCTAGTTTTTCTGTAATAGTAATGTAGTCTCCTTCGTTTAAAACACTTACTGTACTTTGATGTCCTAATCGGACAACATCCATATATTTTTTGATCTCTCCCATTCTTAAATCCTTTCTTTATTTTTATATTTTGTCAGTACAATAATTTTATCTTTTATCTTAAATGCTGACACAACCTTCTTCCCAGGACTCCCTGAATACACTTTCACATTTAATACCTCCTATACATCGAGAGTGAAAATACAATAACGCTATTTATTTTTTATTATGTAATCATATAATTCTTCCAATGTTCTAACACTAATTTCTTTGTCTTTATCATAAATAACTTTATCTACATCTTCATAGAGCCACCAAGC
>JAJYWX010000024.1 GCA_021791275.1 bacterium
CTGCATGTGTTGTTTAGTTCTTAATAAATATTCTTCATACAAATCTTTAATGTTATTAAATCTACTTTGTAAATAATATCCTTCATTACTCATTATAATAGTATGATCAAACTGTGTATTCTTAATTTTATCTTTATATCTATCAAATTCTTGTTCAATTTTCCAACAAATACGATTCATAGTCGATTTATTAAGATAAACGGGCATTTTTCTATAATAATACATAAGAAATAGTGATTCTTGCTCATTTTTATCTGTCTTATTTATCAACTCATCTACTGTTAAACCAAATCTCATAAGACAATTCTTATTGGCATTACCTATATACTTTTTATATTTTTTCATAAGATAAGGATAGTTATAAATAAAGAAATATGGTTTTTTATCAGCAAGAATATTTATATTGAAATCCTTATTTTCTACAGTCTTCGCCGAATGATAATCATACCACTCTCTCGGCATAGACTTACTTAGGATACCCTTCATTTTATCAATTGCATTTTGTTGATAATTTTGTCCACAAATAATTCTATATTGTAATTCTTTATATTCATTACTATCTTTATCAAAACTACTAGCAACATCAATCATTGCAGTAATTTTATTTGTAGTTGAACCAATATCATCTCCAAATCCATTTTTATTAGAACGAATTAAATCATCTTCAGTTACTACTTTTTTCTGCACTGATTTTTGGACACAAAGAACCGCATCTAATTCTTTAGTTCTTCTTAAAAGAACTGGATTATTTGTGGTTAGTATTTGATCACTCGATTTTACCCCTGTTTTCACAGTATTTAAAGGGACTAGACTATATCATACAGAATAAACAATATTCTGCTTCGGCACTTCGATTTAAGGGATTTTCACCCACTATATCGCTATAGCCCTACTCCTATTGTGGAATTTCACCACCAAGGGATAGTCGTTGCACCTTCCTAATTTCTTAGGCTTGGCACAGGATTGTCATATGTGTGTAAAATTATATTTAATGTTAATATGTAAAAGAATAATAATGTCTAAGATAGGGTCTATCAATTTTAATACTATTTGTTATGTTTGCTCTGATAGAATCTATATTAGCTTTTGTAAAATTGTTTTTAATAAGATATTCTGCACATGCACCAATATAATTAAATTCTTTTATAAAAACCTTATTTATATCATACAATTTTACTTTTTTTGCTCTACCATTTTGTTCCTTTGATCTTGATAAAAGTTCTTTAGCTAATTCTGGATTATTTTTATATTTTATGCTTAATTTTTTATTACCGTAATTTGGATTATTTTTACCACTAAATCTCCCATTGGCAGTTGCATGTCTATTATTTTTTACAGTATAAGCAATATTATCAATATGCGTTGTCCATTCTAAATTTTCATAATAATTATTAGTTCTATTAAAATCTTTATGATTTACTTCTGGTAAATTATTTGGATTATCAACAAATAATTTTGCGACAAGCCTATGAACCCTTTCAGAAATTCTACCTTCAGAATTTTTACCGAGCGTTATCTCAACATAACCATCTTGATTTAATCTTGTTTTTAATAGTTTTCCAGAAGATAATCCAATGATTCTACCATAGTTACTTACATTATATCCTAATCCCTTGACTTCAATATATATCCATTCTTCTTTATTCAAACAAATCACCTCCTTTATTAATTATTATATTTATCGTATTATATTTTTTACACACACTTAGATTTTCCCTGTTAGCACTTTTGTTAAGCAATCATTTCCTATTGCAAACTTACGCCAAAAGTACACCCCATTCTATGAGTTCACCGAATTTTTCCATATGTTATCACTAACATAGGGGACTATAATTAATCCTTGTCTAAGCCGTTCATAGCAAAAGCAGTAGTATCCCAAGAATTAAAAATTGTCACTGTATTCATATATTTATACCAATAATTTACATCTTCATTATTTTTAAGTCTTAATATCCTAATATTATTATGACAAGTCATAGGGGCGCGATAAGCAACCACTTTATAAACATTTTTATCATTCCAGTATTTTGAATAAAATTCATCGGAATTTAATAATCCTGTTACTTTTAAACCAAATATACTTTGACATAAGCTGAAAGGATCACCAGATACAATAGAAAAATTCCCTTTGACTTTTAAGACTCCGATTTTTGCTTCGTTAATCCGTTTTTTAATAGCATAATGTATCTTATTTCTTATAAAAGGATCATTTATCATCTCTTTATTAATCATAAGTGCTTTAATATAATCATTTTCTTGGTGTATATCATAACTTTCTTCTGATAAATGAATTCCCTTTAAGAATAATATACTTTTTATTGGATCATTACCTAAAACATCTTTAATCTCTTGTATAGTTGGTTGAACTAACTCGTCTATGTCTTCATCAGTGAATTCGTAAGACTGAATGAATTGATAATTAAGATTGCGTTCATTTTCTAATTTTTCAGGTGTCATTTTGGTCACACTAAAAGTATAGCCATTATCTTTACTACATTGTAAATAATGTTCAAGATTATCATACGAATCCCATAATTTGAGCATAGAAGTAGTTAATATAACCTGAACTTGTCGAATATCTCTTTCTTGCCCCCAAGCATCTTTCACAATATATTTACCTGCAATTTTATCTGCAAAATCTATATAATCAAATGTAAAGAGCATGCCTTTGCAAAAACTATTCCTCACACAATGACCAGCAGGAATATATTTTTCTCCTAATTCACTTGCCCATTGTTTGCTTAAATCGGGAAGAATAAGACCATATCCATCATTTTCTATAAGTTCAATGGGATAATCTTTTTTATAATTAAGAGAAGGATAATCTGTTTGAGTATCATCTAATAGAATTACATCACTTAAAAAATTAGTCACACAATCATTAACCACTAATACTCCTGTGGGATCTGACACAGGAATACTGGCACTACAAGTTAATGATTTATAAGATTCCAGTTTAGCCGGAACTAAAGGTTTCTGAAGGTTACGTCCATTATCAATTTTATTATGCAATTCTTCATAAATGGATTCATTTACATAAACAACTGTACTCTTTTTTACTCCTCCATTAGTGGCCAACAAACGCTTGAATTTAATACCATTGATAAAAAATCCCTTACTCCTATTCATTCGATCAAAATCTTTTTCTTTATCTATAATGATTGATACATAATCTTTTACAAAAAGAGTATTATATAAATCATTATAAAGTTGCCTTATTTTATTTCTATTTTCCTTGTTTGTCTCTAATCTTTTAAAACTTTTAATTTTTTTTATAATATTATTGGCATTTTCCTCAATATTTCTATCTTTATTAATAAATCTGAGTGTTGTACTATCTGCCAAAGATATTAATTCTTCATTTTTTATGGCTTCTGGAATGGTCAAAGATAAATTCCACTTTGAACGACGCAAGCGAGAAGAATGAATTTTATATATGTATCTAAGATTAGTTTGTTGTTTTGCCAATATAGTTATGTCACTCCTTACTTGAATCATTTTTTCTATTACTAACTCAGGCAAACTCTCTGCCGATCAAATTACCATCTATCATTAAAGATTAAAAATAATAATACAAAATATAAAACCAACAAAATAGGATATTGAATTGCAAAGATAAGAACAAAGATTAATAAAATTGATTCTACAATTAAAGCTACGCTATTTTTTATTGGTGGTATTGAATTATTACCATTCTGATTCACATATGTATAATTATTTCTTCTTGGTTTCTTTCCATAACCACGCAGAGCATAGGTTACACTTCTGGCAACCGCTCTATTCAAAGTTCCATATTTTCTTGGGTGCATTTGCATTTTAATTCAACTCCTTACATTTTTTAACTGATTGCACATTATATTTATTTTTACATGCTTCACACACATATAGATCGGATTCTATATCAACCCAGATATTACGAATATTATCCATATCTTTTCCACAAATATGACACTGTTCTAATATAAACGATTCATATATATTATTATTATTTATATCTAAATAATGCCTTCTAATTTTAATATTTCCTTTATGCGAGATTTTTTTGCTTTGTTCCATTACTGTCCGTTGCCTCCGTTAATTCTAGATGTTCAATTTTCATATTAATATTCTCCTCTCCAATTTCATGTAATTGTTTACCAAGTGGAAAATCATTCACAAAATAATCATTTACTCCATCTGAATCTTTAGCTTTATGAAGTTTGCCTATCTTTGTAATCCAATGAGGATTTGTAAGATCTAGTCTCTTAATTGTAAATGAGATATAGGGTGAATCTGAATTGTAAACTTCATCTAAGAATTCAGTGATACTATTGAATGTTACCTTTGAATTATCGTATATACCAAAATTAATCTTAGTTAAATCATTGGCCAAAATTAATTTGCCAGTAGAAACAAATTTGTTAATGATTTTGTATTTAGTTTTCATTAATAACCTCCTAATTATTTTAATGAAAATAGGTACTTTATGTGAGTTACGATAGTGAATTTAAGAGTAAATAAAATTTTGGTATAATTATATGAATTGATTTTAGGGTGTTTAAAATGAATTTCCTACGTTTAGAGAAAAATTATTTCTGTCTGCGGGCAGTTCTTATTGAACTAGGTTTTACATTTCTACCTTTAGTCTGGAATTTCAAGATATTATGTACTTTGTCAAGGTCTTTCTCGAATATTAGATAAACCTTTTCGTATTCTCCGTCAATATGTAATGTGTATGCAATATTATTATTTTTGAATTCCGGTAAGATTATCTTAGTAGAATTTAAACCAGAAGGAAAATAAAGTGCTAATTGATCATCATTTTGTCTATAGCATTCAATTTTATATTTTGACGCTTTGAGATATGTATCAAATTCATTAGTTGTAGATTTGCCCGTTGTTTTATCAATAGGGGCGAATACCCGATATGTACCTATATATTTGTTTATTGGATGTCTCCTCCTTTCTGTGTGAATGGATAACTTAATAGTGTTTCCTGAACCTGCGATAAGTATACACCAGAATATATATTCTGTCAACTATTTTCATAAATATTTTTATTTTTTTATTATATATATGTTGACAGGAGGGAATAGGGCGTATATAATATAGTTATGCAGGATACAAAAATAATAATGTGGACAAAAGAAAGGATGTTTTATAAATGAGTAACTTAGCAGAAAAGATAGAGAGTGTGGAGAATGTAAATATAGCCCCCGGCAATCAACCTAATTTAGTAGGAATGTTTATTGATAAACCATCAGTTCAAATCAATACATTTATACGTAGAGATAAAGCGGAAAATACGAGAGAAACTTATCTTAACCATTATAAACATATCTTTATGTATCTTTGTAATAAAAATATTGAGGATTTAACCTGGAGTGATATTAGAAGTATCACTGTTACTAAGGTGAAAGATTATAGAGATAACTTGAATGAACAATTTGCCGTTTCTACAATTAATCAACGCATTTTTGCGGCAAAAGCTTTGTGGGACGATTTCTTCGAGAATGAAAAAGTTGATAAAAATGTATTTAATCTAAAGAAATTAAAACAAAAGAAAAATCCATATGATTCATTGACAGATAGAGAAGTTCAATTACTATATCAATTTTGTTTAGAGCAAGAATACAAGCCTTTAACCAAACAACTATATATAGAATTTCTTTATACTACTGGACTCAGAAAGAATAAAGCTCAAACAATTAAAATAGATGATATCCAAAGAAAATTAGATTTTAAAACACAGCAGGAATTTTGGGTTATAGTTGTAGAAGATAAAGGTAAAGACAGGGAAGTTTCTATTACAGATGAATTTTACAATAGATTATTTAATAATTATAAGAATGAAGGAATAGAGGATGGTCAGATATTTCATATTTACAATGGAACTATAGATGATACATTAAAAGCATTTTGTCAAAAGTATGGAATTACCAGGCACATAGTTCAACATAGTGTTAAAAGTGCATCGGGAGATTTGGTCTATAGTGTCACGCATGATATGCAAGAAACTGCAAATCATTTAGGGCATACTAATTTTCAAACAACATTTGATTACTATACGGGAAAAAATAAATCTTACGCAGAACAGTCCAGCTATGCATTACACAAGGGATATAGCATTGATATGCTTAAAGGGTTGGGTGAAGATGTACTGATTAAATTAATTGAGAAATATACTGAAAAACAGGGAAGTGATATTATTATTAAGTTGGGGATGGAATTGGAGAAGTTAACGGATAAATAGAATAAGGAAATTATGAAGAGTACAGTTTATAAAAACTTAGCCGAAAACCACTATCCTTAAAGGGTAGTGGTAGTTCACTGCTGTACTCTTATTTATCTATAAATAGGTATATCTAAAATATAATGTTTTTCCAAGTCTTTACTATTACCAATATAGATTTTATTATTTTTGATATTCTTAATTTGGTAAATTCCTATTATTTTCTGTGCCTGTTCCATTAAACACCTCATTTTGTTTTTCCAATTGTTCAAATTCGTCATCGAAATCCACTATAAGTTTATATGTATATTTCTGTTTTTTGATTTGAATTCTACCATTTTCAATAGTGTATCCTAGGGTATCAATCATAAATCGTATAACTCTATTAAATGTAATTCTACTTGGAGAATCATCTATAAGTTGACAATTAATAGCTTTATCAACGATTTCATTTTTATCCTCTTCCTTATAAATTTTATATTTATCTAATTCATTGTCTTTTAAACCACTAGGTATTAACCATTTGGTATTAATATATGTAGTAAATAATTGTTCTTTATCTGTTAAAATAAATCTCCTGATTTTCGTTAAATCATGCTCTACAAGATGTGATATACTATCAAACCACTTGGTATGATTAATATCTTTCATAAATTCTTTATATTGTTGTCTACTTTGAGTTAGATAAGAAAGAGGTCTTAAATTATCACTCCTAATATAACTCTCAGCAATAATAAGATTTTCTATATTGTATCTGCATCTCCCCACCCATTGAGAAATATGTAATTCATCTGTAAATGTAATGGCAACATTTTTAACACCACAATCTTCTCTAAGATTAACCCCTTCTCTTAATGTACTGGTAGTAATTAAAACCTCAAGTTTTCTTCTTTCTGAAGAAATTGGTTTTTTACTTTTAGAATCTCGTTCTAATACTTCAAGATATGTATCTGGTAAGCTTTCATTATTTATTATATAATCTCTAATCTCATCCATTTCAGGCATATATTCTTTTTTATTACTTTTACTAACTAGTACAAATGAATTAGGAATTTTTTCTTTTAATTCATAACAATCTTCAATTGAGTAACACATGACAATGGTTTTACCTTGAATATCTTTATTAGCCAAAAGAAAATGTAAGGTATTAAAGTTAGTACAATATAATTGTTTTGCTTTATATTTTACTAAGATTTCTTTATTCAATTGGTTTAAACTAACTCCCCAAGATTTTTGATAATAATACATAATACGAGGTGTTGCAGTAAGACCAATTAAATATTTTGAATTAGTGTATGTAATATCTCTAATCCAACCTTTTAATAATTCTATATCTTTTATAAAAGTATCAGAAAAAATTGTATGGCATTCATCCAAGAATATTATTTTTATTCTACCTAGTGTTTGATGAAATTCTGAATTTTTATCTTTAAGAATATCAATAATTTTATCATATGTCATAATTTGGATTCCTTTTCTCTCTAAGAGTTCAAAGGAATCCTCTTCACCATTCCAGTGCTTGATACTTGTTAAATTATTTGGTTTGAATTTCGTTATGCCATCTATTTTTATTTGTTGTTCAACTATTAATGTTCTAGATGTTACAAATAACATTTCTGATGCTTTAATATGTGGTAAATACTCTCTAACTTTAAATGCTACAAAATGAGTTTTACCTGTTCCACAGCCTGAAGCTATAATATTGAATTTCGTTTTGTCTGCTTTTGATAAATCAATATGATCTGATATAAAACTCAAAATAAATACTCCTTTATTAATTATTATTTTTTATATCTTATAATGTGTAAAAATAAAATTATCCTATGAAGTGGACAATTTCTTGAGGGTTCGTTACTTACTAAGCCTCAAGAAATTGTCCACTTAGCTACTATTTATAATTATTATTATCATGTAAAATACTCCTTTTTTATATGACTCTGATCTATTATATACCAAATAAATTATTTGTCAAATATTTATTTTTGGTTTATATGTAGAACTTAAAAAAGATTAAATTACGGATAAAATTTGAGCGATAGCGAAAATTTTAGACGAAAGTGGCTATGCCACGACAGTAAGATTTAGGTTTTAAGACATTAAATATTTAATTCATGATTTATATGATATTTATTTGCATTCGTATTTTGATATTAAATTGATTAACATTATCTGTGTAAATTGGTTGTAGCACAGATGTAACAAGGGATTGAGGTTAATTTGATTTGAGATTATTGGGATGAAGGTTGGGTTTAATTATTGTATTCGGTATTACGAGATAAAAATGAATAAATCTGGTTTGGATTAGATCTATTAATTGCTGTAAGTGTTGGTATGAAAGGGTTTGAGAAGATTTGATTTAGTAATGTATGAATATACAGTGATTTTATTTAGAATAAAAGGTTATGTGATAATTGGTGAAAGGGTTGGTATGAGTGGGTTTTTACGAATGAGGTGCGAATGATATTTTGTGTTTTGAAGGATGGATTTTTAATTTTGTGAATATAAAATCCGAACAATCTACTCGTATATCAAAAATAAAATTACTGTCGATGTAGATGTACTAACCGGCTTATGTAAAAATGGAAAGATCTGGAATTTGTAAACATACCCCGGTATGTCTTGAAATCCGCTGATACCAAGGCATACATAATAATACTTATGT
>JAJYWX010000016.1 GCA_021791275.1 bacterium
AACTTCATGTAAAGAAAATCAATATCTTGTATTTTATTTTGATGATGGTAAAAACGTGAAATATAATTTGTCAACAGGAGAAACCATTGGCAAACTTGGGAAACCAGTAAAGGATATTCGCACACAACTAAGTGGATATGATTTACTAAAAGTTATTGATTCATTTCAAGATGAAAAATATAAGAGATTTTTAAAGTTTTTGGATAAAAATTTTATCAATAAATCACATGCAACGAGAAGTTACTATCACGGCAGGGTAGATCGCATTAGGAACATAGGTAGCTTTCTTTCTAGAATTGATGAATACAAACATTTTGAACAATATTTCGCTTGTGGAATTGAAAAAATTGATTACAAAATTAAACATAAATTAAATGAAGTACCTAAAAACTTAATTAAATTATGCAAAATACATAATCTTACACTAGATGATAATCTAATTAACTCATATAAAGAGAATCCAAATTTATTTAATACTTTACTTGATTTTCAATTTAATTCTATTACAAAAAATAATATTTTGGATATTTTGCGTCAATCAGAAGATCGTTATGTTACTTACAAAAATAAATTTGATCAATTAGTAAACAATTACAATTATAAACCAATATCATTATTACAATACATAGATAATTTGATGACATTTGAGGCTTTAGATGATTTCCATCCAGTAGTCAGCGAACTATTAGATTATTGTAATATGATGAGTAAAATAAGTCCAAAGTTTGAAAAATACCCAAAGAACTTTTTAACCACTCATAAAATTGCTACTAGAAATTATAATCGTTTAAAACAACAGTTTATAGAAGAAGACTTTAAAAAAGTTATTGATACAAAATTAGAATATACATATGACAATTATAAAATTATTTATCCTAAAACCACTCAAGATATTAAAGATGAAGCCGTGCAACAAAATCATTGTGTAGCAAGTTATATACAAAATGTCATTGATGGGAAAACACATATTTTATTCTTAAGAAATAAAGATGATCTTGAAAGGAGTTTAATTACATTAGAAGTTAAAAATTATAGAGTAGTTCAAGCCAGAGGAAAATTTAATAGAGATGTAACCAAAGAGGAACAATTTATTATTGATAAGTATAATGAAAGACTAAATAGAATTTATAATAAAGAAAAGGGGAAAATAGCATGTTAAATAATGAAATTAAAGTAGGTATGAAGGTAAAACAAATTAAAGAAGTTGGTTATGAGCAGTTTGATCGCCTTGGTAGAGAGTTTGAAGTTAAGGAAGTTAACGATAATGTGATTATGTGTTCCAACGGATATATGGGATTCGGTATTAGTAGAAATGAATTCTTCGAGTATTTCGAAGCGATCCATGAAGAACCATTAGAATATGCAGTAATTGAAATTAAGGATGGCATTAAAACAATTCGTAATGGTAGAGTAACAATTGTAATTCTACCAGATGGGACTAAAGGAGTATCTAAGTGTTTGCCACAAGATACATATGATACTCAAAAGGGTTATGAAATTGCTTTAAAGAAAGCACAGATTAAGAGTTTGACAAAAGAATTAAAAGTGTTAAGTAAATAATAAAATAAAGGGATGTAAAATCCCCTTGAAACTAATCTTTCGTGCTAATTTTAAGGAGGAAATATGACTAATTATGATTGTTATTTTGGAACACAAGAAAGGGCATTAGATTCTTTATCAATGCTACTTGAATTTCCAAACCATCAAAGACTAGAAGTAAGAGATTTTCAAAAAGAAGTTCATGAGATGGGCGTATCAAAGTGGATAAAAAGTGAATGTAAAAATCAAAGATGGTGGTCAGGAATACCCCTTGCGAATAAAAGATAAACTTAATAATTTCCTATAAAAAACGGATTTCATAGGAAAGAGAGGAATTGATATACTAGATAAAAATAAAATTTATAAAATGGATTTTCTTGAAGGAGTTAAGCAAATTAAAGATTTAAGTATTGATTTGATAATAGTTGACCCTCCATATTTTGAGGTAAAAGGCGATTTTGATTTTGTATTTAAGAATAGTCAAGAATATCTAATATTTATTGATAAATGTATCAAGGAGTTTGAAAGGGTATTAAAAAATAATGGTTCTTTATTCATGTATTGTAGTCAACAAATGAGTGCTAACATTGACATTATGTTGCAACAACACTTTGAGATTAAAAACAGGTTAATTTGGTATAGAAGTGGTGGATTATCCCCAACTAAAAAATTCAAACTATCACATGAGCCATTATTTTATTGTGTAAAAGATATGAATAATCATATTTGGAATCCAGATGAAATCAGAGTTAAAAGCAAATATGCAGATAAAGATAAGCGGTTAAATCCCAAAGGCAAAGTGCCTGACGATGTTTGGGAGATACCAAACTTAGTAGGAAAGAAAAAAGAGAAAGTAGACCATCCTACTCAAAAACCATTAGCAATATGCGAAAGGATTATTAAAGCTAGTAGTAACATTGATAGCTTAATTTTAATACCTTTTGTTGGTTCAGGAAGTGAATGTGTAATGGCAAAAATGTTAAATAGAAGTTACATAGGTTTTGAATTAGAAGAAAAATACATAAAGATTGCGGAAGAAAGATTAAATGAAGTTTCTTAACCCCTATCGAAAAAGAATTTTAAGCTGATTTTAAAAGGAGAAATTATGAGTAAGGCAAATAATATGGATGAATTTATACGGGAAAATCAAAAAGAATTACAAAATATTTTCAAAGAAATTTTAGAATGGGAACAAAAACAAGCAGAAAAAGAAAAACATAAAAAACAACCTTGTACAATGCCAACTTGCGACGGATGCATGATTAATAATATTTGTGATGGAATACTTTAAAAAGGGGGGGGATTCATTAAGAAATGAGTAGCAGAACAACCAAGAAACAAATTTGGAGATTTGAGAATATGACTAATGGAGAATGGCTTAATATGATTTGCAAAATGGACAAAAAAGAAATTGAAGAATTTAAAATTTGGTGTTATCAACACAATTTATTAAATAGATTTAATTATTATGTGAAAGTGAAAGGAAATAATTAAAATTGATTAAAGAATAGAACATGAAAGATGAGTTTTAAAGACAAATATGAAGGAGTGAAATATAATATTAGATAAAAATAAAATATATAATATTGATGTTATGGATGGATTTAAACAACTAAATGATTCATCTGCGGAATTGGTTATAGCAGACCCTCCATACTTTAAAATAGTAAAACAAAAATGGGACAATCAATGGGAGTCTGAAAATAATTATTTGGATTGGTGCTTAAATTGGACAAAAGAATCTTATCGTGTTTTAAAAGAAGGAGGGTTGTTTTACGTCTGGGGAGCAATAGGTAAAGATAGGGAACATCCGTTTTTAAAATATATGTTTAAGGTTGAGGAGGAAACAGATTTTAAATTCTTAAATTTTATTACTATGCGTAACTTTAGAGTATTTGGTAATAGTAGTCATTTTCCGTTTGGTAGGCAAGAATTACTTGTTTTTTCAAAGGGGAAACATAATACATATAATAAACAATACTCAGATTTTGAAGGTGTAAATAGGTTAGGGCATCCAAAACTTGTTACTAATGTTTGGTTAGATTGTAAAGACGTTTCATTATACAATAATGCAATTCACCCAACAGAAAAACCATACTTATCTTCAGAAAGGATTGTTCCATCATCGTCTAATGAAGGAGATACAATTATAATTCCATTTGTAGGTTCAGGAGTAGATTGTGAAGCTTGTATTAGGAATAAAAGAGATTACATAGGATTTGAATTAGACCCCACATATAGTGTCTTAGCAAACCAAAGGACACTAGATATAGCGTTATAATGACCATAAAACTCATTTTCATGCCAATAAAACGAAATAAAAGAGGAGTTAATGAATGGGGAAAGAGTTAATAGGAAGTTTTGAATTAAATCGCATTTATCAAATGGATGTTATTAAGGCGATTAAATATATACCAGATAAACAAATTGATCTTATAGTAACAGATCCACCTTATCTAATGAATTATAGAAGTAATAGACGAGTCAAGATGGAAAAATTTGACCATATAGCAAACGATATCAATTCTGAAGAATTAATATCTGATTATTTTAAGGAATGTTATAGGGTATTAAAAGATGATACAGCTATTTATTCATTCTGTAGTTGGCATAATGTAGATTTCTTTAAACAAGAATTTGAAAAACATTTTAAGTTGAAAAATATAGTAGTATGGAATAAAAATAATCATGGTTCAGGTGATTTAAAAGGTGCTTATGCCCCTAAACATGAATTTGTCTTGTTTGGACATAAAGGAAGGTCTTTATTCAGAGAAAAACGTATACCAGATGTTGTTGATTGTGCTAAAGTCCCTAGCCCAAAATTAACTCATCCAACAGAAAAGCCATTAGATTTACTTAAAATATTTATTAGAAATTCAAGCGATCCTGGTGGAATTGTGATGGATGGGTTTGCAGGTACAGGCTCAACGTGTTTAGCAGCATTAGAAGAAGGTAGGAAATTTATATCATTTGAAATTGAACCTAAATATATAGAGATAGCTAATATAAGAATAGAAAGTATAAAATTTGAAAATTAATACATAAGTCTATCAAAATCTAATTTGAAAGGAAATAAAAAATGAAATGTGCAACTTGTAAATATGAATGGAGATATGCTGCCGATTGGACTTCACCTTATGGAGAATGGGCTTGTATGAAAACAGAAAATGATTTATATGGAACTAAGCCAGAAGACGTAGAAGATTGTAAGGATTATGAGAAAAATGAAGAGTAAATCAAAGAAGTGTTTTAAGCTAAATTGGAGGATAAAAATGTTTAAAAAATTAATTGGTTTATTATCAGGAAAATGTCCAGATTGTAATGGAGAACTTCATAATAAAATGTTAGATATGCGGTTTGATAAAATGGTATATCAATGTAAAAACTGCAAGAAATTATGGATATAAGAGGAGTGGATAAATATAAAACCTATTAAACAAAAAATAATAAGTGACCAAAATTTAGGTAAAAGAGGCGATTGTTTAAGAGCAAGTATATGTTCTTTGTTGGAAATCTCTGATGACAATGTACCTAATTTTATAGAAAGTGAAGATTATATACAAAGTATTTATGATTTTCTCAATGAAAACAATTATACATATTGTTTATACAGTAGCGAAAAAGAACCAGAGGACGTTGAATATTATATGGTTTGGGGAACAAGTCCTAGAGGGTTTAAGCATTCAGTAATTTATCATGATGGAAAAATGGTTCATGATCCACATCCCGAAGGTGGAGATGTAGTAAATCCATATGCTTATGTTTGGTTGGAAAAATATTAATAGTAAATGAATATGCTAATTGAAAGGAAAATAATTAATGATTAAAGCTGATATATTTTTAGCTAATAGTAAAGAATTCTATCATTTACAAACAGATGAAGGGAAGGAGATAACTGGATATGAAGCATTCTTTTTAATTATTAAAGAATTTAAAGATAAATTTAATTATACAATCCATTTATTTCATAAAAATAATAATGATGAAATTAGTATAGTTTTTAAAGAAGATGATTATTCAATTAAATTAAGTCCTTGTGGAAATAATTATTATTTGATTTTAGAAACTGATAAAGATACAATTGAAAATTTCACGGAAAGATATAATTATTTAAAAGAATCTGTATTACCATCAAAATAACTTTTCATGCTATTAAGAAAGGAATTAAAAAAATGGAATGGATATTATGTTCTCAACAATCACCAAAAGAAAATGAAGAAGTGATATTAACATTTAAGAATTCTGCTGGTTCACATGTTGGCGAAGCAACATTTAAAAACGATTATTACTATTATGTTGCAGAAACCGATAGGGGGTATTATGAAGAACCTTACGGAATCCCTATTGCATGGATGAAGAAACCAGAACCATATATAGGGGAATAAAACGGAATTTTCATTCGCTTTAAAAAGGATTGAAAAGGAGGTTGAGACTTGTTTAAAAAATTTAAACTTCATCCATTACAAGAAGAACGTATTCAAGCAGAAGAATGGTATAGAATTGAAAGAGAGAATTTAGATGAGCTTTATCATGAAAAACTTAAAGATATTGAAGATAAATGTACCCATCAATGGGAAGATGGGAGTAGTTCTTGGAATTCAAGTTCTCCACCATTCAGTGAAACATACTGTGCAATATGTCATAAGTTTGAATGAATTCCAAAAATTGATCTGCTTTAAACCCTTGACATAATCCAAAAATAATAATATAATGGAAGAAGGTAATACATATAGACTTTAACAAAGACAATCTAATAAAAAGTCCTCTTAACTATGTAGGGGGTAAGTACAAATTACTCCCTCAGATACTACCATTATTCCCGAACAACATAAATACATTTGTTGATTTATTCGGTGGAGGTTTTAATGTTGGGATTAATGTCCAAGCAAGAAAAATTATCTATAATGATATTCTTCAACAACTAGTTAATTTACTCCAAACTCTGCAAACACATAATAAAAGCAAAATACTTCAATCTATATTAGATATCATTAATGCATATGATTTGCCGAAATATAAATGTACGGATGAACAAGAAGAAAATAATAAACTGGCATATCTGAAACTAAGGGCAGACTATAATAAGTTGAATTTGGACAGTTATCAAAAAGACATTATGTTCTATACTTTAGTTTGTCACTCTTTCTCTAATCAAATTAGGTTCAATTCTAAGAATGAATTCAATCTGCCCTATGGTAAAAGGTATTTCAATCAGAACTTGCAAGATAACCTCGAAAAGTTTATAGATAAATTGATTGAATTAAACATTAGGTTTTTGCATAATACTTATGAGATTTTACCAGTTAATAGATTGCAAGAAAATGATTTTATCTACGCAGATCCTCCTTACCTCATTACTTGTGCAACCTACAATGAACGAGGTGGTTGGAATGAAGAAACTGAATATGTGTTGTTGGATTTGTTGGATAAAGTTAATGCCAGAGGAGTTAGATTTGCCTTATCAAATGTATTAGAGAGTAATGGAAAAAGTAATGACATACTAAAAGCGTGGTCTGGAAAATATATAATGCATCGGTTAGATAGTGATTATGGCAACGCCAATTATCATAAAAAGGATAAGAGTAAAGATAATACGGTTGAGGTTTTGATTACAAATTATTAAGTTGTTACTTATTTGAGAGTGTCCATCACAGACGGACATATAAACCAAATATAATGTCCACCGTAGAAGGACGCGAAAAGATTAATCTATAGGTTTTTAGAAAGGGGGTATACATAATGAATAAAGAGTTATTTCCGAACTTGAGTAAGCACGAAAAATAATTTATGAATATATAGAGTTTTATAGTTTAAGAAATACTGTTGATAGTTTAAAATGACTCATTTGGTTAAGAAAGGAGAGAAAATAATGAAAATAGAATGTTCTTGGAGTAATTGTCAATACAATTCTTTTAGCATTTCAGAAGAAATGAAAAAGGAAATATTTAATGGTCGTCTTGTAATAGATGGAACTGGATTATGTAATTGTAAAGAAACAATACACTTATCACTAGAAAATGAAGAAGAGTTTCTTATTTGTGATAATTATATAGATGGTTGTAAATTTGATATAAAATAATAGCTTAAAATCAAAATTTTATTCAGAAAGGAGGTTCGAAATTGCAAAATCAATATATTGTTTGGAGAACTGATGGACATTATTGGGGTTATACAGAATTTGATTGTATTGAAGATGCGGTAATATATGCTCAAGAAGATGACATTATTTGCAAGAAAGTTAACTTTGAAATAAAGGAAATATAAAGTCTTTAAAAAATTGATTTAATTGGCATTTAAAAGGTGGTGAAACAATGTTTAATAAAATAACTAATAAAAAATGGTCTAATGGTTTCTTTATTGGATTCTTTTTAGTAAGTACAGGAGTGTTCCTTAAACAAGGTAATGCACTCATGAGCGCATTATATTTTTCCATATTAGTTTTAAATGTGGGTTCATTAATTACAATGAAAGAGTAAATGGAAATTGTATTTGAAAGGAATTGTATCATGGATTTAATATTTTATAACGGTGAAAATTTATATTCTAAAGATAGAGTGCAACCATATCAAAAGTGCATTGACTATTTAGAAAAAGATTTAGGAAAGAACTTACTTACTTATCAAAAGGAATTTTTACATAGTTTAGTGAAAGGTAAAGAAGCTAAATATAATATTTATGGAGATGATTTCAAGATTGAAATAATCCCTAAGAATATTCAAGGTGATTGCGTTTTAACTATTAAAGGCTATGATGAAAATCAGAAATTTGAAAATGAAACTAGAATAGGATTTTCT
>JAJYWX010000021.1 GCA_021791275.1 bacterium
TCTTTTGTTTTTTTCTCAAGATTAGTTACAAGTGGGCCAACAAATCCTTTTGATGGAGATACGATTATTATTAATGAATCATTGGTATTAATATTATCTTGAAAATCTTTATAAGACATTACTTCTTTTACAGATTTTTCTAGATTCTCAATATACTTCTTATTCTTCTCAAGTATCATTTGTGATTTTTGCAATTTTACAGCAGATACCATTTCCATAGCTTTAGTGATCTGGTGTATATTTTTAGTACTCTTTATCCTTCTTCTTATTTCGATTAATTTAGACATAGTTTTTAGAAAATTCTGATATTATTTTCATAAGTTCATCTTTTATTTCATCAGTTAAATCCTTCTTTTCTTTTAGCTCTTCTAATACTTTTTTATGTAAAGTTTTAAAATGTTCATGCAATTTCTCTTCAAATTCACTTATTTTTACTAAATCTATATTATCAGCAAAACCATTAGTTACTGCGAACACTGACACTACTTGTAATTCCAGTGGTATTGGAGAATAAGGTTTTTGTGTTAATATCCTTGTAAGTCTCTCCCCCCTTGCTAAAATTTTCTTTGTACTCTCATCAAGGTCAGATCCAAATTGAGAAAATGCAGCCAGATTTCTAAATTGAGCTATTTCTAATTTTAATGATCCTGCAACTTTTTTCATTGACTTTTCTTGTGCATTGCTTCCAACTCTTGATACAGATGCTCCAACATTAATAGCTGGTCTTATCCCTGAATAAAATAAGTCAGATTCTAAAAATATTTGTCCATCAGTTATTGATATTAAATTTGTTGGGATATATGAGGATATATCTCCGGTTTGGGTCTCGATTATTGGTAAAGCGCTTAAGGATCCTCCTCCAAGTTTGTCGTTTAATTTTGCTGCTCTTTCAAGTAATCTTGAATGTAGATAAAAAACATCCCCTGGATAAGCTTCTCTTCCACTAGGCCTTTTTAGAATAAGTGAAAGTTGTCTATATGCCCAAGCATGTTTTGTTAAATCATCATATATAACTAATGCGTCCATTCCGTTATCCCTGAAATATTCACCAATAGATGCTGCAGTATATGGAGCAAGATATTGTTCTGTTACAGGTGATGAGGCTGAAGCATTAATAACTATTGTATATTCCATTGCTCCTTTTTCTTTTAATTTTGAAACTATTTGGGATACTTTAGAATTCTTCTGACCAATTGCACAGTATATACAATATACACCTTTATCTTTTTGATTAATAATAGTATCTATAGCTATAGTAGTTTTACCTGTATTCCTATCCCCTATTATAAGTTCTCTTTGTCCTCTTCCAATTGGTATTAAAACATCAATTGCTTTTATTCCAGTTTGAAGTGGGGTCTTTACTCCTTTTCTTGTTATAACTCCAGGTGCAACTTTTTCGATTTCTGAAAATTCTTCTGTTTTTATTTCTCCTTGTTCATCTATTTCTTCTCCTACTCCATTTAATACTCTTCCTAATAATTTTTTACCAACCTTTGTTGAAAATATTTCTCCTGTGGTTCTTACTATATCTCCTTCCTTTACCTTATCATATTCTCCCAAGATTATTATGGAAGTGATATCTTCTTTAAGATCCATTGCCATAGCTATTATTTCTTTCCCACTTTTAGTTTTAATTAAAACTTTTTCTCCATTTGCGACTCCCATAAGTCCAATAACAGTAGCAACACTATCATATACTCCCTCAATCTCTCCAATATTTTCCTTTGAGAATTTAGTATCAACTTTTTCGATTTCGTCTTTTATTTGTTCTAAAATATCTTTACTACTATTCATATTAATTTATAGATTTTATTTTTTCTAATTTATTTTTTATAGATGTATCAATAATGTTCCATCCACTTTTAATTCTTATTCCAGCAATAAGATCTGGATTTAAAACAATTTTATATATTTTAGGATTATCCAGAATATTTAGTATCTCTTTAAGATTTTTTATTTTTGTACTTGACTCCAATATAACTTCATTTTCTTTTATTTTAGGATAGAGTTTTTTATAAAACATCAAAAGTTCTTTCCTGGTTAATAAATTTGAATTTATAATCTTTGATATCAAATTTAAGTCAAAGTGATCTTTTTCAGTATTTTTAAATATAATTTTAATTATTTTATCCTCTTTCATTTTTTATCATTTTAATACTCTTATTTATTATTTTTTCATGATCTTTTTCATCAATGGTATCTTTTAATACTTTAGATATTGTTATCACTAAAAGGTCTGTAATTTCTTTTTTAATTTGTAAGTACATTTGATCATGTATTTTTTGAATATCTTTTTTTGTCTCCTCCACTATTTTTTTACTTTCATCATTTGCATTATCAATGATTTCTTTTTTTATGAGCTCTGCTGTTTTTTTTGCTTCTGAAATTAATTTTTCACTTTCTTTTTGCGTTTCTACCATTTTTTCTCTATAAATTCTTTCCATCTCAGCTTTTTGAGCCTCAATAATTTTTGAATTTTCAATAGATTCTTTAATTTTTTTCTCTCTATCTTCAAGTATTGTATTAATTTTTTTAAATACATATTTTTGAAGTATAAATAGTATTATAAAAAAATCTATAGTATAGAAAATTATATATGATATGTTTACTCTAAAAAGTTCTAAAAAATTCATATTATTGTAAAGCAAAAATTAACGCATATATAGCTATAGCTTCTGTTAATGCCATTGCTAAGATCATTATACCTATAATTCTCCCTGTTAATTGAGGATTTTTTCCAATAGCTTCTATAGCTTTACCTCCGACATAACCTACTCCAATACCAGGGCCAATAGCACCTAATCCCATAACGATACCTCCTCCAATTTGTAATGCACTTGTTGTCATAATAATTCACCTCCTTTATTTTTATTCATTTATTTCTTCTTTGCCTGTTAGTATTGCCATGAAAGATAATGTTAACATAGCAAATATGCCTGCTTGGATAACACATACAAGAAACTCAAACGCTAGAAAAGGCAGTGGAGCAAAGTATGGTCCTGCAAGTTTCAAGAACAAAAGAATTATAACATCTCCTGCATATATATTACCATATAACCTAAAAGATAGAGATATTAATTTTGTAAATTCAGATATTATTTCAAATAATCCATAAATTATATTTACAGGTTTTGAAAAATCAAAATATCTTTTCATGTGTTGCTTAAATCCCAATTCTTTAAATGCGAGGTATTGTGTTACTATAACAGATATTAGAGTTAAAGCTATTGTACTATTTAAATCTGAGTTTGCAGCTCTAAAGAGAGGAACATATGTGCCAGAATTATTTTTGATTTGTATGGCTACTATACCTAAAAGAGGTATTAATTCAAATAAATTATTTAAAAGTATCAGTATAAAAAAAGTCATAACCCATGGAAAGAATAATCCTACTCTTCTGAAATCTCCTTCTGTTTGTTCACTCATAAAATTTTTCACAAAGTCGAAAAAAATCTCAAAAAGTACTTGAGTTTTAGATGGAACTTCTTTTATTTTTGGAGAGAGTATAATTACAGCTATAATTATGATTAAAGAAACAATAAACGCTGTAAATACAGTATTTGTTAAAAGAAACCCATGTATATTTGTTAATATTTCAGGAGATTTTGGTACTAACATTTTATATATATAACGATTAATTATATATGATATATATACATATTTGCAAACCCTGCATTGCAAGGTTTAAAGATTTTTTTAAATTTTAATTTGATTTTTTTCTAGTACGGAATTCTTTAATAGTGTCAATTGTAATATTTCCAGTATTAGATAATGGTGGTATCTCTAACACCAAAATCTCATCAGAATTGTGATTAGTTAGTATAACATATATAGTTTTGCTCTCTGCCCTTAGGTAATCTAGTGCATATTTTTTGATAGATCTAAGTATAGCTTTTGCTGGGAAAGGAATAGATTCTATCGTTACATGTTGCTTATCTTCATCATCACCTAAGAAATTCACGTATACTAGATATTTTAAATCAGGCTTTAATTTAGAGCTACTATCCATTGTTAATGAATCTGCATGAGTAATATTTTCAGAATCAGCTGTAATCTCTTCTGAAGGTATACCTCCTTCATAAAAAGCAATAATTTCTTTTTCATCTCCAACTTTTTGAGTTATTTGTAGAAATTCATCAGAGCTTAAAAATCTTAATACTCCCATGTCCAATATTTCTGTTGTATCTATTTCTGTCGGAGACATTGATTTAATTATATAAATTAATTTCTTTTTTTAGTTGTTCGTATATATATTTATCTCCAATATTATTAGGGTGTAAACCATCTTTATTTAATATTCCAGTCATATTGTACATTCCATTTAGAGATATATATGGGATTCCGAATTTATTAGCTACTCCCTCTATTATTTTGTTGAATTCTGTTAGTCTTTGAGCTGATCCAGCAGTAAATCCTGGAGCATTCCATCCTGTTATTGGAGAAAGTGTAAATATGAAGACTGTTCTTTGAGGAGAAGGATTAATGTCATTTAATATTTGTATTAAATTATTTTTATAATCAAGAGATGTTACTGTTGGATTATTAATAGTCCCCCATCTTATATCATTAGCTCCAATCATTACAGTTACAAGATCTGGATTTTCTTGTTGTAGTTCTCCGTTTATTCTAGCTAATAAATCATATGTTGTATTTCCTCCAATACCTTCATTATATGATTGTGTTGCCTCTTTATTTTTTAAATAATTAGATATTCTATCGAAATAAGAATCTGTAGTCTCATACCCTTGAGTGATACTATCTCCGAATGCAGAATATGTCTTATAGTTTTTGTGATCTTTTATTACAACTGCATTATATACGGAATTTTGAGTAGTTAGTGTCAATAGATTACTTTTAGATAGTATTTTCCCTTGAGAATCTTCGGAATATATTTGATAGGAGTATGTTGCATTAGGAACTAAATCAGTGTCTAAGTAATAATTTACATTACTATCAAATTTCGTAAAATATTGTCCATCCCTCATTAGTACGTAATATTGATTGTTATTATTAGCTTCCCCCCACATTAAAGGTATACTATTTTCTGTATTATTAGGATTAATTCCCTTACTCAATATTAGACTATAGGTCTTTGGTAATTGTTGACTATATGATTTACTATAGTGTGCGTATATAATGAAAAATATCATAATAAATGGAATAACTATTGCTATACCTATAAGTCTTCTTAGTGTTATTTGTCTCAAGTTATTATTTTTATTTTTAGCCATCACTGTAAACTTACTGCGATATTATAACATATGCAAATACTATAATCTATACTTTTAATATATATTTTAGTACTATCATATATTATTATGAATGTTTTTTGGAGATTTGTAAAAAAAATTTATTTTAAAGTTCTCTGGGAGATAGGTGTTACTGAAGATACTGAAAGATCTGCAGAAAAATTGAGAAATTTAGGTTTTAAAATAGGAAAGGATGTATTTCTGGATCATGTTGAGGTTGAAGAAATTTACCCTGAATTTTTGGAAATTGAAAATAATGTAACTATAGCATATGGGACTAGAATACTTTTACATGATAGTTCTATGAATAATCTTTTTGGAGATCCAGTGAGATTTGGTAAAGTAGTAATAAAGGAAGGAGCATATATAGGTTCTCGTTGTATTATTATGCCTGGTGTAACTATAGGAAAAAAGTCTATAGTTGGAGCAGGATCTTTAGTTACAAAAGATGTTAAAGATGAAACTATAGTTATGGGAACCCCTGCAAAAGAATATATGAAAGTTTCTGAATATAGGGAAAGATTTCTTGCAAACATAGGAAAAGATAAATATTATTATTGGAATATAGATCCATTTATGGAAAGGTTAAAAGATAAGGATTGGTACGAAAAAGAAAAGAAATCGTACAAAAATTTTATTAAAAAGAATAAATTAGATAATTGATACCCAGATAGCTATTATTGCAAGTATAAATGAAAATAACCAAAATCTCATTACTATCTTTTCTTCAGACCACCCTTTTAATTCTAAGTGATGATGTAAAGGAGACATTAAGAATACTTTTTTGTTAAAGAATCTTTTAGATATTTTTTGTATTATTACAGATAGTGTTTCTACAACAAATATTCCACCAACTATTATAAGAATAACTTCTCTTTGAAGTATTATTGATATTACAGCGAGAAGAGATCCTAGTCCTAATGTCCCTATATCACCCATTTGTACTCTTGCCGGTTTTATATTGAAATATATATATACTAATAATGCTCCTGATATAGTTGCACATAATATTGCAATACTTTCATTTCCAATAAATAGTGCAATAGTCATAAATGTTATAAAAGAGGCAAGCATAACTCCTGCTGATAGTCCGTCTAATCCGTCTGTAATGTTTACAGCATTAGCTGTAGCTATTATTATTAAAAATATTAATATGACTATCCCCCACCCTAAGTTTATATATGTATTTGGAAAAATCCAGATCTTGTCTATATGCAAAGTAAAATAAATATAATAAGAAACAATTGCTCCCTCTATAAATTGTATTAATATTCTTTCATGAGGATATAGACCTGTACCATACCTTGATCCGATAGAATTAAATAGTGATTTATATAAAGCCCAAGGTAATGAAACTATATATAATATCCTTTTAGATATTTTTTTATGATATAAAGCCAATTTTAAATGATGGCTAAATGATTTAAACTTTCTTTTCTTTTTACCAAAAATATTTAATAAATCATCAATTGCTCCCAAAACAGATCCTATTAAAAATATTAATATAGGGATTTGGGTATATTTATTCCAATTAAAGATCGTAGTAATAATAATTACTGATATTATTATTATGATTCCACCCATCATTGGAGTGCCAATCTTATCTTTTCTTCCTTTTATCTTTAATGTATCATCAAAATTCCTTCCTCTTACAATCTTGAATTGATATAGAAGATCTATTAAAAATGGAGCTATCAGCAACGTAACAAGGAATGATAGTACTATAAATGTAAAACTTGCAATCATAATGTCATTTTAATAATTTTAATCTTCTAATACTATTAGAGTTTATTCTCTTTTTATAAAGATCTAAAGGTTGATATTCTGCTCCTTTAATTTTTTTCCATTCTTGATATTGTAATGGTTTATTTTGATCTTTAATAATTATATCTCCTTCACAAACACCTACTCCTTCAGTAGAGTGCCAATATTTTATTTTTTTTAATACTCCATTTTCCTTCAAGGTCTCTGATACTATAGCAATATGTTTTCCCCCATTCATTCTTATGAGATCTGAAGGTATAACATCTTTTAATGATTTAATCTCATTAGTATTTTCATTGCTAGTAATAGTATCTGCATTCATTTTTGCATTTACAGGTCTTACTCTGTGGGAATAAATAACTTTAATTGGGTTTATTGTTTTCCTCTTTACTATCTTCCAAATATGTACTCCATTTCTTTGAAGAGATATACTATCCAATATTCTCGACGCAAATCCTGAACAATCTACTCCTACATTATTTTTTTTTAGAAAATCAAATCTTTCTTTACTATTTATTCCTATTTTATTTTTCTTTAAAAAAGTCTCTATCTCATCAACTGTAGCTTTTCCTGTATTTAAATTCTTCAAAAATTTATTCTTAGATTTATTTATAAAATAAGGTGTATTCAAATATCTTTTATAAATATCTATGGTTTCTTTTGGTAAAGTCTTTACTTCTTTTTTCATATAAAATTAATATAAAAGAATATTATAAGGTTTGGTGCTCTTTTTTGTCAAATGAATTAAGTATTCCAAAGTGGACTATCTATATTCTTGATAAATTTATCTTTAGAATTAAAATCTTTAATTGCATTATCTATTAATTTATCTATTATTTCTGAGAACTGTAC
>JAJYWX010000025.1 GCA_021791275.1 bacterium
TATCACAAGAAAAATAGGAAGACCTGTAGCTAAGAAGAATCCGACACCGATACCTAATGAAGGAATACCTAGTCCTGTTAAATATTCTGATTTAAAAATTCCTAATCTAAGCTCACTAACATCCAGAGAAGATAAATCTGCATATGTGCTGAAATTTCTCCCGATAAGGACATTGCTGATAATCCTTGTTACAAAACTTCCCGCAAAGACTCCCCCAACTCCCAGTACAAGAGGAAGTCCTCCAACTCCTAAAAATGATAGAGCTACCAAGGTTACAAATGCTGGACCAAAACTAAACGTTGCAGAATTAAAAAGTAACTCTGGAGTACTCAAAGTTGTGTCTAAAAATGAACTTCCAACCCTTTGTACTATATTTACAACCAAAGGATTTTGAACAGAAAAATAACTTGTAAAATCAAGGGCAAATTTAGATGTAAAAAAAAGTCCACCAATTATTCCCCCAAATAAAGGAGAAGATGTCATTGCACCAATAAGTATAGCCGGTATTGCAGCTTCTATTGAATCTTTTGCTACAATTTTTAAAACCCCAACACCAAACCTAAAACTATCAAGAGATGTCATTAGTTTTCCCGCCAATCCTTCTCCAGATGTATCTCTCATCAGAGAAAATATAGCCCTATCCCGGCCTACAATTTGAACTGCTTCTACAGCGATCCTATCAAGTATATATTTACCTAAATACACAACTAAAGCTGGTATGAGGGTAATAAAATCAAGTACTTTAAGTGGTCTTCTCTTTTTTCTCCTTGGATGATACTTTGTACTTAATATAGATAAATTTCCTCTATAGTTTTTTCTCCTTCTTGCCTCGTCTCCCCAGATATTGCTAAATGCAAATCTCACCCTTCTTGTATAATTTCTTAAAAATCCTTCCCCGTTTATATTATTAAATGAAGGTGGCTTATATAACCTGGGATTTCGCAATCTCTCTCCAATAATATTTTGGGCTGATTCGGAAAATTTTTCACCGACATTAAAAACATCCCTTATTCTCCTAAAGGAATAATTTTTTGTATCGATGAGTTTTCTATTAACACGAGCTCCACCAAAAAGCCCGGGGCCCAACCTTCCGTCAAAACTTCTAGAAATATCTTTTTGATTAGCAAGCTTTGAAATTGTACCAAAAATACTAACACTGTTCTCTTCCACTAGCTTTCTTACAAGAGGGTTCGAATATTGAGCATTTTGAGCACTCCATCTTGCTCTATTAGACATTCCATCTCTTTGATGAGATGTTGCTAAATATCTCTCCCAATCACCTATTACCTTCCAGGATGAAGGAAGGGAGAAAAGTTTAGATTTTCTACCCTTCCTTCTAAGACGCTTATTATCCATAATAAGCTGGTACATATCATAAAATTTAAAAGTCCTATCATCAAGATATGATGTCCTTACATCCCTCGCCTCATGATCATGCAATATTTCTATACGTCCAGCATGAAAAATAGGATCAAGGTTTTCATCTAATGCAGGGACATACCCTTTGGTATATAAAGATTCTAAAGATCGTTTTATAGAATTTAATACTTTAGGATTCCTAAGTGCTCTCTGTAATCCTTCATTCCCCTGTATATATTGCCTTCCTCTTTGGTTTTTAGCCGTAAAAGGAAGTGTTTGAGGATAAAAGTTTTTTGCAATATATGGAGCTAGTGCCTGAGAAAGAAGAGACGCCTCCCTTTCTTTAAATTTCCTCCTATAGCTAGGGGAAGATGTTTTTACAAACTCTTTCATTAAGTTTTGTGAGACGACAAGCTCTACAAATTTTTGAGCCTTGGTTCCACTAAACCTTTGGAAGAGTCTAGAATTTCTACCTGTTAAAGAGTCTGGAAGTACAGGACTACTCTTTCCTGCACTTTGCTCTCTATACTCATCAATATAATTCTCCAAATTTATCCTTGAAAAAGTAAGATCCCTGTCTAGATCTAAGTCTGTATAAAATTCATCCGTATAAACTAGGCGTAAATGTTCTCTTAAACGTTCAACTGTTAGACTAGAATTATTGTTGGTATCCATTTCTATACATTCCAATCATAATCATAATAAAATATGTTTTCATAGTATCTGCTATTTGCAAAAAAATTGTTTCTATCATCAGGATTAAATACACCCCTGGTATACATACTAAAAATATCTTCCAAATAGCTTCCATTTTTACAATCATAAAAAGCAGCTCCATTTCCATCTAAAGATATGAACTTTCTTATCTTGGAAAGTGATATTTCTCTTTTTATATACTCCCCACCTTTCAAATCTAAATATTTGTCTAGATATTTAAAATTATCATCATTTGTTATATTTAGATGGAAATTTAAATCATCATAATTCTCCTCTGATAGTGCCACTTCGTTATATATATCAATAGCCACCCCATCAGGAGTATATATATTATCATCAAAAAAAAGTTCCTCTCCTTCTTTTCTTAAAAAAAGGTTTAAAAAATCTCTTCCAAAAAAATCATACAAAAAAGAAAAGTTATATTTAACATCCTCTCCTTTCTGAGAAAAATTCATTAAAGAGTAAAGTAGGTAATCATATAATAAACTGTCCGGATCCTTATAATAGTCAGATTCATATTCCTCTTTTTTCACAGATATGATCTCTGTTAAAAGATCATATTGCCCAAATGATTTAACAAAATCATAAAAAAGGTAAAAATCTTTGCCAAATTTATTGTTATAATAATCTCTTAAAGTCATTACTGACCACCAACTCCGAAAGTTTTCTTTGCACTACCATACCAACCTCTAAGGCTATTTGTAGGTTGCAAGAATCCTCTCTTTAACTCAGAAACATAAGAAGAAAAGTCATATCCTAATGCTTTTGTAACATCATCAACGAGCTTAGGAATAAGAACAAAAAGAGAGATTGCAATAATAGCTGCAATTGCAGATGATCCTTTACTGTTTATTGAGCCAACTAATGGTGCCAATCCCAATAAGGGAAGGGAATTTCCATTATAAAACGATTGAGTTGTATTTAGAAGATAATATATAAGGTTAAAAATTGTATATGTTGTTACAAATATAGCAACAGCTTTTAACATTCCTTTAAAAAATGTGCCTATGTATTTAGACTGTCCAGGAATAGCACCGATTAAAAAAAGAAAGGGGGATACAACAGGCAGGAAAAGAAATATTATATACCCCTTAAGAAGTTTTATAATTATTTTAAATAAGGTAAATAAAAGTATAACAGAAACTATAAATACTATTATATCTTGAGATGCACTATTTCCTGTTATAAATTTACCTATGGCAGCAAATATGGTTGCCAGAATATGCCCGTTTTGATTTTGTATTTGTGTCAATACCCCGCTTGTACCTTTAAGTGTATCTACGGTTCCTGTGGATGATACATTTCCAAAAACAGAGTATACATAAGATCTTGAGCTAAAGGCACTAGGAAAGGAGTTAGCCTGGCCATTGCTCAGTGGAGAAAGTTGACCATTTAGAGTTGAGAATGCTGCAAATATAAATCCTAATATTATATTCATAAGATCTATCATAAAACCTCCAATCGCGTAACTAAAGGTTATCAAGAATATAGCTGCTATAATATTTGGAAGGGCACTCATAAAAGTAATTGGAACTTGTCCTCCAACTTTTCCTCCTATTATTATAAGAATTCCTGTTACTACTATGATAAGAAGAAGGAATATGTATGCCAAATTCCTCGCAACCGCCCAAATTGGATATATTGGAGACAAGAATGAAAATCCATATACAGGACCGGAGTACTGAGGGTTATTTGTTGCTGCATATGTCTTTCCAGCTAGACCTGATTTGTTATAAAGATATGCAAAATATCCAACACCACTTGCAGTGGGATTTGCATACAAGTCTCCCATAAGAGAAGCTCCAACTCCCATTGCTCCATATCCACCAGTGTAGTGGAACCCTGTTGTTCCTGCATTTTGGTATTGAGTATAGTTTCCTAAAATTGCAATTGCAGTTGACTGAAAGAGTGCAGGAGTTGATCCACAAGATTCCCAAACAGAAATTCCAGAACCATTTTGAGGAGCACACTGATTAAGTGTAGTCTGTGCCCCAGTAGCACTTTGAGCAAACACGGCACCAGTAAAAAATAACGCAGAAAGAACAACAAAAATACCTAAATATTTAATATTTATTCTACTCCCCCTTCTTAAATCAGACCCTGTTGCGTTTTCAACAAAATCTAAAGAATTTTCTTTGGAAATTTTTAATCTTTTGGAAACTAATCTCGTTCTTAAAAGAAATATCTTGTATTTAAGTTTTTTTTCTGTATATTTACTATTTAAGATCTCTAATATTTTTTTCATAAAACAGATAATTCTATAAGAATTTATATATTATTACAATAGCAAATCCTTTCTATTTTTTCTAGTTTTTTTTAGAGCGATTTCATCTCTATATTCTTTTATCTTTTCATGGTTTCCGGATATTAATATTTCAGGAACACTTTTATCTAAAAACTCTAAAGGTTTTGTGTATTGAGGATACTCCAAAATATTACTATTAAAAGACTCTTCTTTAAGAGAATCTTTATTTTGTAAAACTCCATCTATCTGTCTTGCTAGTGAATCAATAATAACTAATGCCGGGATATCTCCCGATGAAAGTATATAGTCCCCAATTGAAATTTCTTCATCCACAAAATCAACAATCCTCTCATCAAAACCTTCATACTTGGGACATATTATTGTTATATTATCTTTTGAAGATAGCTCTTTAGCTTTTTCCTGGTTATATTTTTTCCCAGAAGCAGACATTATAAGAGAGTGTGTCTCTTCTTTTACTGACTTTAGAGCATTATATAGAACATCCACCCTAATAATCATTCCTGCTCCACCTCCATAAGGAGTATCATCCACTCTCCCCTTTCCATCAAAGGAAAAATCTCTTAAATCTATAATATTTATATATAATTTATTTAAGCTTATCGCCTTTTTTATTATACCTAACGAGAAGAAATTTTCATAAAAAGAAGGGAATAGGGTTATCAAATTTATTTTCATAATATATATAATATATTACGATAAGTTTTCAATTTCTTTTTCAAAATCAGATTTTGGTCTAACACCTATAAGCCTAGAGACTTCTTTTCCATTCTTAAAAAATACGACATTTGGTATGCTCATAATCTCATATTTTGATGCTATATCTGAATTATTATCTACATCTAATTTACAAACCTTTACCTTATCTTTAAATTCTTCAGATATCTCTTCTATCACTGGTGATAACATGTGGCATGGCATACACCAATCTGCCCAAAAATCAACAATTATGATTTTACCATCTTCTTCCAAGACTTCTTTTTGAAATGTTTCTGATGTTAAATCTAGATGAGACATATTTTTAATTTTGTTAAATAATTAATTCTATTATAACAAAAAAAAGACGGAATATAAATTCCGTCCTTTAAAAAGCATCTTCATGCTATATTAGCTTCCATACTCATATGCAAGTGGGTATCCTGCAGTATCTGTAGTTGCCCCTTGTTGCATTCCTGTAGCAAAAACTAAAATTTTATTTCCAGAAGTGTTTTCTCCTACATAATATGTACCTGCTGGTACAGATGTAAGATATGTACTTATTTCTGAATACAGTGAAGATGATGATGTTAATTGAACACAATCACCTGCGGCAGTTCCTGCTGTAACAGTTACTGTTGCACTAGGTATCGTTCCAGTTCCAGTAACACAATATGGAGTTCCAACTGTTGCTCCTGTTGCTCCTGTTGCAGAACCAGTTATATTATAACCATAAGCTGATGTTGTTAAAATAACAGAACCTGAAGATGGAGCAGGAATATTTGCTGGGTAATTACCACCGTGATCTACTGTATATGTTTGAATTGCTTTAAATATTTGTTGAATATTGCTTACTCTAGATGTATTATTAGAGTCTGCTATTCTTCCTACTGGATTTAAAGCTATAAAAACAACCAAGGCGAGAATAGCTATAATTACTATAACTATCAAAATTTCGATAAGGGTAAAACCTTTATTTGCTATTTTTTTCATTTTTTATCTCACCTCCTTTGTTTGTATACATAATAATTTATATTAGTGGTATTTTTTTGTCAACATCACTGTTTATAAGTAAGAAATGCTACTGCTAAACCTTTAGAATCAACACTTTTACCTGTCCCTAGATTATTAGCAAAAACAACAACTTCATTACCATAAACATTCTTTGCCACATAAAAACTCCCCTGAGGAAAATTTCCTTTTAAATATTCTTTTATTTGAGAATAAAATATTGACTGTTTTGATACAGATAAACATATATTACTTTTAGCTCCTGCCTGTATGCAATTTGGGATCCCTTCTTTTTTTGTATTAATATTGAACCCAGCCCCTATACCAGAAGAATTGACATTTCCTATTATAAAATTACCAGGTATTGTAGGTATTGAAGGAGGAAACATTCCATGATTATTTATGGAATAAACCTCTATTGCTGATAAAATTTTATTCACCCCTATCTCTCTATTAAGATTATATGTATCTGAAACTTGATTTCTGTTATTAAGGCTGAAAAAGATTATAAATGAAAAAAGAGCAATAGTTATCAAGATTAATAAAATCTCAGTTATACCAAAATTTTTATCTTTACTCTCTTGTGTATCGGACATTATTTTAAATATAGCATATATATAAAATTTTTAAAATTTATATGAACTTGAAAAGTTATCCACAATTTGATACTCTCTATATTTACAAATCTGTCCCATATTTTCTAACATTTTAGACTATGAAAGATAACAGTGAAACTATCTGGAAGTTAGCTTCTTCTCAAATAAAAATAAAAATTACAGAGAAAAATTTTAAAATTTGGTTCTCTAAGGTACAACTGGACTCTATTAAAAATAATGTTGCCACTTTATCTGTACAAAATTCATTTACATCAGATTATTTACAAAAAAACTATTTTAATATTACAAAAAATGCACTATCAGAAGTTTATGGAGAAAATCTAGATTTAGTTTTCAAAATAAGGCAGGAAGATTTAGAAATAGAAGATACCCCTATATTCAATTATACAAAAAATGAGACTACAGAGACTCAAAATTATACTCTTAATCCAAAGTATCAGATATCAAATTTTATAGTAGGATCATCTAATAGACTTGCTCATGCTGCAGCAATGGCGATAATATCATCTCCTGGGACAATATATAATCCACTGTTTATTTACGGGGGAGTAGGGTTAGGAAAAACTCACCTTATGCAGGCAGTTGGAAATGAACTTTTGAAAAAGAATGACAAACTAAAAATAACTTATATGAGTAGTGAAACTCTTTTAAATGATTTTATAAACTCAATAGTAAAGGGGAAGAATGAAAATTTTAGAAAAAAATATAGAGAAAATGATGTATTGATAATAGATGATATACAGTTCATATCCGGGAAAAAAGCAATACAGGAAGAATTTTTTCATACTTTTAATACATTGCAACAATCAAATAAACAAATAATATTAGCATCAGATAGACACCCTAAAGAGATTGAAAATTTAGAAGAAAGGTTAGTATCTAGATTTGAAGGAGGGATGGTTGCAGATATAACAAATCCTGACGAAGAGATGAGGATTGCTATACTTAGAAAAAAATGTGAAGAAAAAAATTTAGACATAGACGATGATATCATTTCCCTTATATCAGAGAACATTAAATCAAATATACGAGAATTAGAGGGAGTTTTAACTAAAATAGATGCAACCGAAAAGATTATGGGGAAAAAGATGTCTAAACAGGAAGTTTCAGATTTAATAGGAATTAATATTAGGAAAAGGAATAGAATATTAAAACCTAAGGATATAATAATAAATATATGTGATAAATTTGGTGTTTCTCAAAGAGAGATTATTGGAGAGAAAAGAACAAATAGAATTGCACTTCCAAGACAGATAGCAATGTATATGTTAAGGAAAGATTTAAATTTACCATTAACAGAAGTTGCAAATATACTAAAGCGTAAAGACCATACTACAGTTTTGTATGCTGTGGATAAGATAGAAAAATTAATGGATTCAGATGTATATATAAAAGATCAAATTAGCGATATTAGAAGTAATTTGGAAAGATTTTAATCTTGTGTATTTTTTGTGACTTTTATGTGTATATTATGTTTATAAATATAAATTTTTGAGGATATATGTTTATTAATAATTCACATAATAATTTTCAATATATATTTATGAACATCTTAAAAATATTGTAAAATATGTATTGATTAAAAATTAATGTTTTATTTGCAATAAAATTATAAAGATTTTATTATGAACAAGAAGTACACATTGTTTTTTATTTTATTTAAAGGATTATTTAATATTTTATATAACTTATAAACAGTACTACTGTATACTACTAATTTTATAATATAATAGAGTAATGAATATTAATATACTTAGAGAAAATTTTTTAGAACTTTTAAGCTTCAACGTAAAAACTCAAACATCAAAAGTATCAATACCAATACTTTTAAATGTATGTATAGAAGCAAAGGAAGGAAAATTAATACTTAAAAGTACAAATTTGGAAAATAGTGTCATATCTATATCTGGAGTTGAGATAATTAAGGAAGGCAGTACTACAGTAAATTTAAAGAATTTATATGAATTTATTTCTAATTTAAAATCAGATGTTATTAATATTAAATTTGAAGAGGGGCTTTTAATAATATCTGATGATAAGAATAAAATATCATTAAACACGATTCCTTCAGAAGAATTTCCAAATATTCCAGATAAGGAAGGAGATTTAATATTTAAGATTCCCGCATATGATTTTTCTATAGGGTTAGATAAAGTAACATTTTCTACATCTAATGATCTTTCTAAGTTAGTACTATCGGGTATATTATTTGAATTCAATAAAGATAAATTAAAGCTTATTGGAATAAATGGATTTAGATATTCTGGATATGAAGTTAGTGGATTAAAACTAGAGAAAAATAAAAATTTAGAAAATATTATAGTTCCTTCTCAGGCTTTGGACAGTGTATCTAAAATAATAAATGAACTAAATTTAGATAATGATTTTCTAATATCTGTATATATATTTGGGAAGAATAATCAATTAATATTTGAAATGGGAAGTGTTAAATTTGTTATACGTCTTATAGAAGGAAAATATCCTGATTATACAAAGATATTCCCATCAGAATATGAATGTGAATTTGATATATCTACAGAAGAATTTAGAGATATAGTTAAACTTTCAAATGTTTTCAGATTTAAAGATCTATCAAGAATCTATTTTGAAATAGATAGTAAAGGAAATATGATTAAATGTAGTTCATCTTTAAAAGAGGTAGGAGAAAGTTTCTCTATTATAAAAACAAAAATAAGTGGAATAGATTCTAAGGTTAGTTTTAATTCTAAATACCTTATGGATTTTTTAAACCATGTGAATGAAGATACTTTACATATAAGTATAAATTCTTCTTCTTTAAAGAAAGTTTCCAAATTCGAAGAAAAAGGTAATAAAGATTATACCTATTTAGTGATGCCTCTACTTGAAAGGTAAGTCAATTAACCTTTATTTTTAAATCTTTAATATCATTAGAATAATTGTTTTTTATTTTTTCTATAATCTCACCTTTTCGAAGAATTATTTCTTGAGCAATGTATTGGTTCTTAGTTTCAATTTTTATTATTCCCTTTTCTATGTAATTTAATTTAATCTCATTATCTATATTTATCCCCAATACTTTTTCTATTATTTCTAATACAGTATCTCTTTCTTTAATTTTTTCTTCTATTTTATCTTTGGAAAATCTTTGGTTGTTTATTTTTTTAAACATTGTTTAAAAGACCAATAAAGCTTTTAGCATCTCTTAGATCTTCTTTTTTCATAAGTTTATATATATTTAGAACATCATCTGTAGATATAGGTTCTTTTTTAGCAAATGATTTTATTTCATCATCTCCTAAATCTACATTTAACCTAAATTTATTGATTACATTGTTAAGTGGATTCAAAACATACATTATATTTTTAGATAAACAGTTCTCACATATCATATATATAACAGTGAGATTATCATTTTTTTCTATAACTTCCAGTGTTTTTTTGTCGTGGTATGCGCCGCATTTATCACAATATGAAGGAATAGATTCTAATATATCATTTATATCACCCTTTTTATTATTTGTTTTCTTATTCTTTTTATCCATAGATATTTATTATATAACTTTTGTCAATGTATTTAAATTTAATTTAAATTTGCTTTTCTTTTTGATATCTGTGTTATGCTTACGATTATTATAAAGACTATAAGAAGTATTGCAGCAAGTATTATAGCTTTATGAAATCCTGTTAATATAAGAGCTATTATTCCTATGAACCCAGTAAATATATACTCTATTATTGCTACGTTTTTTTGAGATATCCCTAAAGCTAACAATCTATGATGAAGATGTCTTTTATCATTTATATTAAGAAGAGATAAGATTGATTTTGGTTTTTCTTCTATTATTCTTGATATTATAACCCACACAAGGTCTATAACGGGGATAGATAAAACCATTAAAGTCGATGCAAGCTTGGCTCCAGAGTAAATAGACAGTACAGCAATAATAAATCCATAGACACTTTTTCCAGCAGCACCAGAAAATATTTTAGATGGATAAAAATTATAAAAAAGGAAACCTAACATTAATCCACCAAAAATAAATCCCATATATGCTGTATCATATGTTTGGAATCGTATAGAAAGTAGAGCTATAATAATTGCAATTATTGAGACATTCCCTTCAGTCAAACCATCTGTCCCTGTCATCCATTTTACTGCGTTTATTATAACTAAAATCCAAATGATAGTTAAAAAAACAGAGATAAGGTATAGATGTATTCCAAATAAATCGAAAGGAATTTTATTTAAAGAGAATAAACCTCCCAATGGCTTAGATACATAATCTATATCAATCCCAAATAAAACAACAGTCAATGTTGCTATTATTTGTATAACCAATTGATATTTTGCTGAAATATCAAAAATATCATCAACTATACCCCCTATTAAAAGTATTAGTATTGCAGACATAAAAACAATTAGATCTAAATTTATATGTATATATATAAGTACCAATATTATGAATGGGATAACAACAGATATACCACCAAGTTTTAATTTTCTCGTATCATGTATTCTTCTTTTTGCAGTAGGATCAGATCGTTCAGAAGGGGGTAAATCATAAATACCAAATTTCTTCGCTATAGTTCCCACTATAGGTGTTAAAAAAAATGATATGAAAAAAGCTTCCACTAGTATTGGAAGAAAATAAAGATATTTTAGATAGACAAAAAGGACTGATTTCATAGTGATATTTGAATCAATTTATAAATATCTAAAAAAATTAAGAAATTAACAGATAGGCCTAGAGTATTTGCCAGGAAGCACAATCCCCTTGTCTTATAATACATCTTGTATGAGATGTAAAGGGTGTTAATTGTTATAAATATTATTATCATAGGGAATAATAAAAGTAAATATTTTGAATAAAATATAGCGTTATTATTTTGAGATATTAAAAGGATTTTTGAACTAATTCTTGTTAAATTATATGTTATTATAAAAATAGAAAAAATTATAAGGAAAGTATTAATAATTATAAATACCCAGTTATATAGGCTTCTCCAAAAAGAAATAAGGCTTAGTTTTTCAATATTTCTTTTAAATATATTACTGTTATCTTCAATAAAAGAAGGTTTTTTTATATCAAGTGGAATTTGATTAATTTTTCTCTTATCCATTAGTCTTTATGAGAGTATATCACAGAGGATTATTTATTGAAGATAGTTGTCCTGATGTAAAATATATAAATATATTTTTACCTATCTGGCTATTTATCAATTCAAATATTTGAGGTCTGTTTTTAACAGAGAGAATGGCTTGAAGTGGAGCATTCTCGGAAGATAGAGATTTAAGTTGGCTATATACACTTTGGTTTATAAAAAGTACCCCATCATTCTTTACATTGAAGGCCTTGTTAACAAGAGTACTTATCTCAATTGCTTTATTTGTCGGATTTGAAGTACCACTGGTTTGATTTAAATCTCCAGAATTTGTTGAATATATTGTTTTTGTAATATTTCCTTGATTGATCTCAACAAATTCGTATTGTAATATATCTATATTTCCAGTTTGTATTGTAGGCGAATTATATAAAACTATTGTGTAGGCTTTACTTCCGGACAGAGTTTTAATAGCTAAAGAATATTCATTATCTAGATTTTGAGATACAGAAATAAGATTTCTTGTAAGATAAAGAGTGTTAGAATAAAGACCATTATTTTCAGCTTGAGATAAATTCAAAATATTGTTCTCGATATTAGATAATTTGGATTTTAGATTAAGATTATATTTATCTGTTAAATTAGATATATTATTGTTTAAAGATAAATTATTTTTAAATGAATTTATTGAATCTTGGTTGTTATAATAAGAAGATATGTCTTTTTGCAATTGTATATCCCATACAATTGACTCTTCTATCTGGTTGTAAGTAGAGTTAAATTTTAATATAGGTTTTAGGTATTTAAGTGCATTCCCTAGGTTTTGACTTTCTTTAACAATATTATTTTGAGTCTGAGCAGATATGGTTTTTTGGCTTATTGTAGATGACTCACTTTTTATATTTGAGTTAAGATCATAGTAATTGAGAAGTATGTCTGCTATATAGATGATAACTACTATAAAGATTATTGTGATGATATATATAAGAATAAAAAATTTATGACTTTTCCCTTTTTTTATTTTTTTATCTTTTCTTTTATTTTCGAATTTTAGATCTTCTTGTTTCAGATAATTTTCTTTAAGTTTGTTAAAGTTTGTTATATCAAATTTTCTATCCTCCCTACTCTTTTTAAATTCATTTAACATTTCATTATTTTCTTCGTCTGGAATAGTTATATTTTCCAAACTTTTTATTTCTGTATTATTTTTTATTTGGTTAGAAATTTTTGCAAGTATTGTTTTTTTTAATCCATCTTCAAATATTGTTTCCGGTTTCCAATCATCGGGCATATTTATTGGATTTTTTATTCTATCTTCTAATTTTCTTTCTCTAGGCTCTGCATTTATAACAGGGAATCCAGTTATATCGGAGATTCTAAAAGCAAGAGAAATATTGGAAATATCTTCTTTGTTGGACACAGTAAAATCTCCTTCTTTGTTAGAGAAAAGGACATTTGCTATTCCAGAAAGTGCATCATCAACATAAACATAATAGAAGAAACTATTTTCGTTGTTTATCTTTATATTCTCTTTGTTTCTTATACTTTCAACCGCAGTATTGATTGGATTGTTTATAAACTCATCCAATCTTTCTCCGTAGACATTTGCAATTCGTATAAGTGCACATTTTGACGAGTGAACTTCTTTTAATACTTTTTTCTCTACAGCTTCCTGATACTCATTGAATGCAGATCTTTCACTTTTATTAATATTTATTGTAACGGCAGACTTAGATTCATATTCTTTCACTATCTCAAAAAAATCTTCTAACAAGTTAAGATTTTTTTGCATATCTATTTCTTCTTGATATTCAAAATTTGCCATAAAAAGAGCAAAATTTATGTTTGTACACTTTCTTAGAACTTCTTTTACATCAAAGGCTGAATTTATATCTATTGTTCTAACCTCTCCTTTAGAAATTTTTTCTTTGTATTCTTTAATTTTTCTTAAATTCTCATTATTTTTTTTGCTTATATTGTCAAGCAAGAGTATGTTTCCCCCACTCTCCAAGATATCCTCTACAAATCTTTCCCCTAGGAAATTTAGACCATTGAAAATCACTGTTGTGGGTAAGTTTTTTTGAAAAATATTTTTACTAGGCATTGCTAAAATGGTATCAGTTTTGGTTATATAAGTAAACAATATTGAATCTAAATTTTTATTACAATATAAACCTTGCTATAACTAAATCTCCTCTTTTGTTGACAAACATATGGGCAGAGTGATAATATACTAGCAGTTAGTTTATCGGTTTGCTAAAGTATGACACCTAGACAGGCTAAAATATTGGAGTGTGTAATTCTTGAATATATGGAAACTGCTCACCCAGTTGGTTCTGTTTCCATGGCAAAGAAGTATGGAATTAGAGTCTCTCCGGCTACGGTCAGGAATGAAATGGCAAATCTTATAAAACTAGGGTTCTTGCAAAAAGAGCATTTCTCTTCAGGTAGAATTCCTACAGCTGTAGGTTTTAGATATTATCTTGAGAATCTTTTTTCTGAAGATGAACTAAATTACCTTGAAGAGATGTCCATAAAGGAGAAGCTACATGAAGTAAAGTTTCAAAGGGATAAGATGTTAAGGTCAGCAGTCGAATTATTGGCAGAAAGCCTTAATTATACTGCAATAGCTCTTGTTTCAGACTCTCTTTATTATGCTGGTATTTCGAACATTTTGGGTTATTCCGAGTTTGAAGATTTGGATATACTCAGAAATATTATATCTGTAATAGAAAATTATAAAATATTGCAAGATATATTTGAGAAGGGAAATCAGTATGAAGGAGGGGTAAAAATATTGATAGGTGATGAGACTGGATTTGGTAGTTTTTCTGCTTGCTCTATTGTATACAAGGGTTTTAGATTACATATGGGAGAGCAAGGTTACCTTGCAGTTGTTGGCCCTTTTAGAATGAACTACAAAAGAGTAATGCCGGTTGTAAGATATACGGCAGAATCATTAGAGGAGCTCGCTTCGGGCTGGTAAATTTTTATATATGAAAAATATGGAAGATAAAAAGAAAAAAATAAACAAGAAAGACAAAAAATTAAAAGATACTTCTAAAGATATCGAAAAAGAGGTATTTGCAGAACTTGATAAAAAAGATGCTCAAATAGAGGATTTGAAAGCTCAGGTTCTAGATTTAGAGGGAAAACTTAAGTCTGCACTCAGCGATTATCAAAATTTTAAAAGAAGAATAGAGAATGACAAAGAAAATGCTAGTAATTTATTAGAAAATTTTCTTTTGAGAGAAATTATAAATATATCAGATAACATTTATTTGTATATAAAACATTTAGAAAAAGATAAGAAAGATGAGAGTATTTTAACAGGGATAAGGATGATTTATTCAGATTGTGAGAATGTCATCAAATCTCAAGGAGTAGTTTTAGAAGAGGTAAATGTCGGAGATACATTCTCCCCTATTTTACACGAAGTTGTAGGTACTGTTGTTGGAGAAGATGAAAACAAGATAGTGGAAGTAGTTAGAGTTGGATATAAAAAGGGAGATCAGGTTATAAGGCCTGCTAGGGTGATTGTACAGAAAAAAGAGATTTAATTTATTTTAGTTTATTATTATTATGTCAAAAATATTAGGTATAGATTTAGGAACAACTAATTCTGCAATGGCTTTCATGGAAGGAGGGGAGCCTACCGTAATAACAAATTCGGAAGGTGCAAGAACAACCCCATCAGTGGTTGCTATATTGCAGGATAAGTCTAGAGCAGTTGGGGTTTCTGCTAAAAACCAAATGGTTTTAAACCCAAAACAGACGTTTTATTCTATCAAAAGGTTAATTGGTAGATCTTGGGAAGATGAGGAAGTCCAAAGAGATATAAAAGTTTTCCCTTTTGAGCTAAGGAAATCATCTTCTGGAGGTGTTGAGATTAAGGTTGGTGATGAGTGGTTAGCACCAGAAGCTATATCAGCTATGGTACTTTCAAAGCTTAAAGCTGATGCTGAAAGTTTTCTAGGAGAAAAGATAAAAGAGGCAGTAATTACTGTGCCTGCTTATTTCGATGACTCTCAAAGGCAAGCAACCAAGAATGCAGGGAAGATTGCAGGTTTAGATGTAAAACGAATTATAAATGAACCTACTGCAGCTGCACTTGCATATGGTTTTGATAAAAAAGGAGATAAGACTATTGTGGTATATGATCTTGGGGGTGGAACATTTGATGTTTCAGTCCTTGAGCTTGGAGATGGAATATTCGAAGTAATTTCAACTAATGGGGATACTCATTTAGGTGGAGATGACTTTGATAGAAGGTTAATAGATTATATAGCAGATGATTTTAAAAAGAGTAATGGAATAGATTTAAGGGATGATACTGCAGCACTTCAAAGATTAAAAGAAGCTGCAGAGAAAGCAAAGATAGAACTTTCATCTACAAATCAGACACAGATAAATATCCCATTCATAACTGCAGACTCTTCTGGCCCAAAGCATTTGAATATGACTATAACAAGATCTCAATTAGAAAATCTTGTTAAAGATTTAGTTGAAAAGACTATGGAGCCAGTTAAGAAAGCATTGGATGATGCTAAAAAGAAGGTTTCAGATATAGATGAAGTGATATTAGTTGGTGGTATGACTAGGATGCCTGCTATTACTGATGCAGTTAAAGATTTCTTTGGAAAAGATCCAAATAAGAGTGTTAATCCAGATGAAGTTGTAGCTATAGGAGCTGCAGTTCAAGGGGGAGTTTTAGCTGGAGATGTAAGAGATGTAACACTTTTAGATGTTACTCCTCTGTCTTTAGGGTTAGAGACGTTAGGTGGAGTATCTACCAGAATTATAGATAGAAATTCAACTATCCCTATTCAAAAGAAACAGGTATTTACAACCGCTGCAGATAATCAAACTTCTGTAGAAATACACATATTACAAGGAGAAAGAGAGTTCGCAAAAGATAACAAGACTCTAGGTAGGTTTATCTTAGATGGAATTGCTCCTGCAAAAAGAGGTATTCCTCAGATAGAAGTGACATTTGATATTGATGCAAATGGTATTTTGAAGGTATCTGCAAAGGATAATGCTACTGGAAAGGAACAACATATAACAATTACTGCCAATACATCTTTATCAGATAGTGAAGTAGAAAAGCTCATAAAAGATGCTGAAGAACATCAAGCTGAAGATAAAGAAAGAAAAGAATTAGTAGAGTTAAAAAATTCTGCAGAGACAGTAGCATTTAGTGCTGAAACTTTCTTAACAGAAAATAAAGATAAAATACCAGAAGATAAAAAGACTCAATTAGAGGATAAAATAAAAGACTTGAAAGACATTGTTGCAAAAGATGATGTAACTAAAGATCAAATTCAAACATCCTTAAATGAGCTTGAATCTTTGATGCAAGATATAGGTACTACAATGAATGCATCTGCATCTTCGTCTGAACCTGAAAGTAACCCTTCAGACTCAAGCGAATCAGGGGATTCTGACTCAGATAAAGGTAAAGATGAGACAGATGAATCTGAGGTTAAAGAAGGTGAAGTTGTAAACTAATGTTTCTCTGGAGCAATATCTCAAAAATTTTTGGGTTATTGCTCCAATCATATTTGATTTCATAATATTTTATATGCATACACATGTTATTCACTTGATCCCTCCTGGTTTTTGGGGATACAATTCTCCATTTATGTGGATATTTGGGAGTATTTGCAGTTTTTTTGGATTGCAATTGTAATATATTTATTTTTTTTAGGAGACATCATTGGCGTCACCATAGATTGAAAAAATCATCTTCTGAAGAATTGTTAAAAGAGAGATTTGTAAAGGGAGAAATAGCTGAGGAGGAGTATAAGAGGATGAAAAAAGTGATTTCGGAGTAATACCTTTATTTAAAAGTTTTCTTTAAAAATCCATTCAATTTTCTTTCTTTTACTTTAGAGAACTTTTTGAAATTTGTTTTTCCTGTAACGAATCTTACTGACAAATCATCTGTTTGATCTGATATTATTTGCAAATCCTTTATTAATTTCATTTGTTCTTCTTCGGGAAGAATGTCATCTAATTTTAAGTTGTTTATATAACGAAAGTTCATTTATTTATTTTAACATCAAATTAACAATTATCAATACTTTATATTTTTTATATTAAAAATACATTATAAAAATAACACTTAATTCAAAAATTTTTTTATTGAAATATGATTTTCTTTGATGTACTATGAGTTCATATGAAGATATATGATATTACACACACTCTTAACTCCAGCATGCCTATTTACCCAGGGAATCCAACATTTTCAATTAAAAAGACAAGCACAATAGAAGATAACGGGTCGAATGTTTCTGAGATCACAATGGGCTCGCATACTGGAACACATATAGATGCTCCATTCCATTTTTTAAATGATGGAAAAACCATAGATGAATTGGGCATAGAAAGATTTTTAGGAAAGTGCCAAGTTTTAGATTTTACAAAATCTTCAGATTGTGTAACAGATAAGGATTTAAAAGAAAAGGAAATCAATACAGAGATTTTACTCTTAAAAACTAAAAATTCTTTAGTAGGATTTGATAAATTTCACGAGGATTTCATATATTTATCAGAAGATGGAGCAAGGTATATAAAAAACTTAGGAGTAAAATTTGTTGGAGTAGATGGACTGTCTGTTAAGAAATTCCATGAGAAGGATTTTGTACATAAATTCTTTTTATCTTCAGGGATTCTTATTGCAGAAGGAATTGATTTAGAAGAAGTTTCAGAAGGAGAATATTTTTTTGTAGGTCTTCCTCTGAAAATAGCGGGTGCAGATGCATCCCCTGCAAGAATTATTTTAGTAGAGGATAAAGAAAAATAATGGATAGCAATAAAAAACAAATAGGTATAATAGGATTGGGGAAAATGGGGCTTAATATTGGATTAAACTTAAAGGATAAGGGGATAGATGTTTTTGGTTATACCGATACAAAAGAAGGGTTTGATTTTGCAAAGAGTCAAGGGTTTAGTGTTTTTGAAACACTAGATTCTATGTTATCAAATTTTGATGGGGTAAAGGTTATATGGCTTATGGTTCCATCTTTTGCTGTAGATGATGTTTTATTTGGTGAGAAAGAAGGTTTATATAATAAACTTGAGAGTGGAGATATAGTTATAGACGGAGGAAACTCTTTTTACAAACAAAGTGTTGAAAGATACAATAAATTGAAAGAAAAGGGAATAAACTTTCTTGATTGTGGTACATCTGGAGGGGTAAAAGGTGCAAGAGAAGGAGCTTGTCTTATGGTTGGGGGAGACAAGGATGTTTATCAAAAAATCGAATGGGTCTTTTCTTCAGTTGCACAGCCAGATGGATTTGGATACATAGGAGAAGCTGGAGCAGGACATTATGTAAAAATGATACACAACGCTATAGAATACGCCATGTTAGAGGCTATTGGGGAGGGCGTTAGTCTTGTGAAAAATGGGAAATACCCTGGAGTTGACTTAGAAGCACTGCTGGGGGTCTGGAACCACGGAAGCATTATAGAGTCGTATCTAACTAAGATTTTGCAAAAACAACTTCAAAATTACCCAAATTTGGAAGAAATTGAGGCTATTGTAGATGACAATGGGGAAGGCGCTTGGACAATATTTGAAGCTATTGAACAGAAAGTTCCGCTTAGTGCGGTTTCCTTGGCTTTATTTGAAAGATATTCCTCAAAAGGTGGAGATGATTTCTCAAATAAGTTAATATCTCTTATGAGGAATGGTTTCGGTGGCCATGAGATGAAGCTTAAAAAAGTTTAATTTAGTTTTTTTAATTATGAAATTATTTATAGATAGCGCAAAAATAGAAGAAATACAAAAATTAGAGGATCTTGGAGTTATAGATGGAATAACAACAAATCCAACACTTGCATCTGTTACAGGAAAAAAGTTTAAAGATCTTGTTAGTGAAATTTTTGAGACTTTGTCCAAAGATAGAATAATAAATTTAGAAGTTATAGCAACTGATTATGATAATATTTTGAAACAGGCAAGGGCTTTAGCTGCTCTAGATAGTAGGGTCGTAGTCAAGATTCCTTGTATTCCCGACGGGCTGAAAGCTTGTAAAAAACTTTCAGAGGAGGGGATTAGGGTTAATATAACATTAGTATTCTCCCCAATGCAGGCTCTTTTATGTGCAAAGATGGGGGCGTTTTATGTATCTCCTTTTGTGGGAAGGTTAGATGATATATCTATGGATGGTATGGATGTAATATCTGAGATCGTAAAAATTTATAAAAATTATGAATATAAGACACAGATACTTTTTGCATCAGTAAGATCAGTAGAACACATAAGGTTGGCTGCTCTTGCTGGAGTTGATATTGTTACATCCCCATATAATTTTATAATGGAAATGTACAATCATCCACTTACTGATAAAGGCCTTGCACAATTCTTAGAGGATTGGAAAAACGCAGGAGAAGAATTTATTGCAGTATAAATATATGATATATATAGCTTCAGATCACAGAGGTTTCGATTTAAAAAAAGAAATAGTTGGATATTTGAAATCTTTAAATTTAGATGTAGAAGATTTAGGACCATTTGAATATAACGGGGATGATGATTACCCTCTATATGCCATAGATGTTGCTAAAAAAGTTTTAACAGATGAGAATAACTGGGGCATTCTCATTTGTGATACTGGAATAGGAATGGATATAGCTGTAAATAAATTCAAAGGCATAAGGGGTGCCTTATGTACAGATAAATTTTTTGCTTATAGGGCTAAACTTCATAATAATGCAAATGTTTTAATTCTTTCTGCAGAATATGATAAAAGTGATTATAAAGAGATTGTAAAAACCTTTATAGACACTGATTTTTCATCAGAAGAAAGGCACGAAAGAAGATTAAAGGAAATAGACGAAATATCATGATAATACCTTCAATTCTAGAGGATAATTTAGAGTCTTTTCAAAAAAGAATAGAGCAGGTAAAAGGGTTTGTTAAAAAGGTGCATATCGATGTATTGGATAATACTCTTTCTCCGTTTCAAACTGTTTTAGTTAAAGATATTGCAAATCTTAAAATAGATATAGATTCTGAATTACACCTTATGGTTCAGTCTCCATCTGGGTATATAGAGGATATAAAAAAAATAAATCCATCTAGAGTAATAATTCACAAAGAAATTGAAAACTTTGAAGAGGAGTCAGAGTTATTTTCAGATTTTGAAGTTTATGTTGGAGTCGATCTTCACTCCTCCCTTCCTGATAGTCTAGATAATAAATTTTCAGGAATACTCTTAATGTCAGTAGAGATAGGGAAATCTGGGCAAGAATTCGACCCTTTGGTTTTTGGGAAAATAAAAAAAGCTGTAGAATTTAGCCCAAATATAGAAGTAGATGGGGGTATAAATGAGCACAATATAGGGGTGTGTAAATCTTTTGGTGCAAATGATTTTGCAATACATACAGCCATATATGGAAAAGAAAATATAGGGGAGGCTATAAAAAATTTAGATCAAATATGAGATATTTTCTGACTTATATATTTTAACTTCGTAGTCCTAGTAATGCTTTTGCTACAATCTCAAGTGCTTTATTTCTCTCTTCTCCAGGGGACATTTCTTCAGCAATTATCACTGCAGCCGCTATATCACCTAACTTAGCTAATGTTTCTACTTGAAATAGAGAGAGTCCATCGTATCTACGTTTAGAGAGATTTCTCTTGTATTGTTCTAGGTTAACAGATATTCCCATTCCTTCTCTTATCTTTTCTATTAAAACTTTGTATTGACGTTCAGGGATACCCCCAACCTTATTAATAGCATTAGCTAATTTTAATAATGTAGATATTGAAAATGTTTCAACGGGTTTTGGGTTTTCAACCCTTTCCTTTTTTCTTAATATTCCGAATGTTCTATTAGAAGGGGGCTGGGGCCTGTCTGCTGAAGTATCTGAAGTTCTACTATCTCCGCGCAGCATCTTTAATGCTTCAAGTAATGTTTTTTGAGCCAAATAAGGATCCCTCTTTGAAAGAACAATTGCCATTTCAGATAAACCTTCAATTTTGAAATCATTCATTGACTCCCCTAAAATCTGAGTTTCTAAAACAACACTTTTGGCTTGGGCATATTGGCCCTTTTTAGTTAAATGTCTCACGGCCTCTAGTAGAAGTACTTTTTCTGAGTCAGGGATTAGTGATACTTGGATTGCCTCACCAACTTTACCCTGATTAATTAATCTTCTTACAACCTCTTTTAATCCATCATTTCGATAACCAGGGTCTAAAACATTATTTAATATAAATGTTGCTTTTTCAGTTTCATTTGCATCTAATTCAAAAAAACATGTAGATATATGTTTTAGTAAAAGGTCTCTCCATTCAGCAGAACCCACTCTATTAGTAATAGGTAATATTGCTAGTGATAATCTTAAGGCTTTTTCATATTCTCCTCGAGAGATGAATAGTTCTATTGTTTGTAAAGTATTTGAATACAACTCTCCTGATAATCCTTGGGAGATTGGCTCCTTTGGATTTTCAGCATGAGCAGATTTATTTGCCTGCAAAGAGCTATATAACCTTGTTAAATGGTATTCTTCCCATGGACTTAGTTCACCTAATTGACCAGCTAATTCAATAGATCTTTCAATTTGGGAATAATCTGCTTCGGTCGGTGTAGTACTAGATACATCTGATTCTGTGTTATCTCCAAGAAATTTATTGATTGTTGCAATTAACTCTTCTACAGGCTTTACTGCTGGAGGTATTGGTGCTAATTCTAGCACTTGGCCTGTGTAAATTGTTCTTTCGATTTCATTACTCATGATACAATTATACACAATCCCATAGTTTATTGTCAAGGGGTGAGTGATTTTTCATTAGATATCGGGGGAAATATTCATAAAATGCTTGGGAAGATTAACTTTCTCTGATTTGCAGGTTTTCTTTCTCAAACCCAATAAAGAGTATCTTTTTTAAGAAGTGCTATTGTTTCTTTTGGCCCTTTTGAAGATTTGGGATAGATTATTGGGGTTTTATCTTTTATTTCTTTTTGTATGCTATCAACTAAGACCCATGCATTTTCAATTTCATCAGAACGAGTGAAGTTTATCTGTTCTCCTTGTATGCAATCTATGAGTAATTTTTCATATTCAGACTTTAGTTCTCCAAAAAAATTTGAATATTTATACTTCATATCAATATCAGTAACCTCATAATTTGAAAATGTAGGAACCTTTCCAAGTAGTTTTAACTCTATTCCAAGATCAGGATATATTAGAAATTTTAAAACATTGTTATTGCTATTACCCTTAAATAATTTATCCTTATTTTTCTTCATCACAACAGATATCTCAGTCCTTCTTTCATTTAGATATTTTCCTGTTTCAATAAATATTGGGACTTTATCCCATCTTTCATTTGCTATTTCCAACTTTACCGCAACATATGTCTCCCTTTTAGAATCTGGAGACACTTTATCTTCGGATGTATAACCTTCGTATTGTCCCTTTATGCAATCTTTAAATACAAGAGACTTTAAAAGAGTATTCTTTTCTTCTCTTATATAGTTTTCCTCAAACTCTTTTGGCTTGTCCATTGTAAGTATCGAAAGCATTTGTAATGCATGATTTTGAAATACATCCACTAGTGCTCCTGTAGAATCGTAGAACTCTCCTCTCCCTTCTATTCCCATATCCTCCAAAATCCTTATTTGGATATTATCTACATATTTGCAGTCCCATATATTTTCAAAAGTGTTATTTGCAAATCTAAATGAAAATATATTCTGTACAGGCTCTTTTCCAAGGTAGTGGTCGATCCTATATATTTGATTTTCTTGAAAACCAGAGAGTATTATTTTATTAAGCTTTTTTGAACTTTCTAAATCTTCACCAAAAGGTTTTTCTAAAATTACTCTTGAAAAAGTAGAGTGGGTATCACATGTTTTATTAAGTCCAACTGATTCTAGATTTGAAATAACGTCTGGGTAAATTAACGGAGGTATTGCAAGATAAAATATTCTCGAAGCGCAAGCTGCATCAAGCTTATCTTTTAGTTTTTTAAGCTCATCTATGTTTGTGAAATCACAAGGGAAGTACTCAATTATTTTATAAAAATCATCTCTTTGTGTAGATTGAGCAATTGTATCATCAAATCTTTTGACAAACTCTTCAGAACTTTGGGGAGATCTTCCTAAAGCTAAAATTTTTATTTTCTCTTTGAATTTAAAGTCTTTGTAGAGGTTAAAAAGTGATGGAAAAAGTTTTTTGTGTGCTAAATCTCCAGTTGCTCCGAATATTATAAAATCAATTGTAGATTGTGTCTCTTTTTTGCAATCCTTATTCATGATTTAAATATTTTTCTAAATATTTTTTTTGTTCTTCAAATCCAGGTTTAGAGAGAAGAGAGTACATGTATTCCTTACCTTTCTCAACTCCAGGCTGGTTAAATGTGTCGATATTAAACATTTCTCCTAAGTATGATATTGCAAGTTCAAAAAAGTAAAATAGCTCTCCTAAACTTTCCTCATTTATTTTGTCTATAAATATAGTTCCATTTGCCCTATCATTCTCAGTTAAAGCTATACTTGTTGCTAATCTTTCTGTAGATATGATTTTTTCAAAACTTACACCATTAAGATAGGACACTGTATCAATATCAGTTTCTATATTTATCTTGCTGTCAAAATCTTTAGGTATTATGAAAGTAATAGTTTTATCGTTTGGCCCTTCATTATAGAGTTGAATTTGGGAATGCTGGTCAGTAGAACCAAGAGATGCAATAGGTGTTATTCCTGCAAATACTTCTTCTCCCTCTTTTGATAATTTTTTACCTATACTCTCTGCTAAAAGCTGTCTATACCAAAATCCAAACCTCTCTAACCTTTTTGAATATGGCATAAGTACAGATATATTCTTTTTGAAATTTTTAAAATATAGGTATTGAAGTTGAGCAAACATCAAGGCTTCATTCTCTTTTGGGTTCAATGAGTTTGTATTTTTATCTATGTTTTGTGCTCCAGCTAGGATACTTTTGATGTCACATCCCATTACAGCTGCAGTTAAAAGTCCTATTACAGATAAAACAGAAAATCTATCGCCTACATTTTCAACGCCTTCAATTATTCGTATATTTAATCTTTTGCATAAATCTCTTATAGTTGTGTTAGGTGCAGATGTTGTAACTACAATATGAGAAGATACATCTTCTCCTGCAATCTCTATTTGCCTTTGTATATATAAAAAGTTTGCAATAATTTCAACTGTTTCTCCTGATTTTGAAATAACATTAAATAAACTCGATTTAATGTCTGTACGTTTAAAAAACTCTTCTATTTCATCTGGATCAGTATTTGCTCCTATAAAATCAATGTTTGTTCCTGAAATATTTTTTAGTGAGTTCACTATTGTTCTCGATCCCAGATCAGATCCCCCAATTCCAACAACTATATAATTTTTATATTTTTCTGAAATTTCCCTTCCTAATTTTTCTATATCCTCTGGATTTTTGAATATTAAATCCCTAAATGTGAGTGTGCTTTTATCAAATGAATTTAAAGAGTATAAATCTTTTTCAGAAAGAGAAAAGTTTTTTATTTTTGGAGAAAGCATATTAGAGTAATCGTATCTTAACATAGACTTTTTTTCTAAATTAATGGCTTTTTTATTATAACCATATAAACTTTATTTGTTCAAGGTCAGAAGATTAAAATAGGTTTAAAATGTGGAAGAGTATAACTCCTAGGGTGTTATTATAGAGTTTATCTATTGGGATAAAATAGAGGTATCCTGAATGTGTATCAACCATAATATTGTTATCAATAATTACTGTAGTAGTTGCTCCTACACCGCCATCTATCTTTTTTATTCCTATTACATATCCATTACTTGCATTAATAGCGTAGACATTTCCTGAAAAGTCAGATACATAAAGTGTTGGAATTGGATTATCTAGTATGGCAGGAGCATCCCTTATTTCTGAGTAAAGTTTTGTTTGCCAGATTAATCTTCCTGTATTTTTATTGATATCATAAAGTGTGTTTGTCACATCAGATCCTATATAAAGAGAATTTTTATATATGGTAGGAATTCCTGTTTCAAATCCTTTTGGAAAATTTCCGTATCCTTCAAAATATGTCCATTTAACTTTTCCAGTTTTTATTGATAATGCATAGATTATATCTCCATACTTTTTAGTTATAGCGTTTTGAGATAAAGATACGGCGTAAAGAGTTCCGTTAGATAGTGCTATTGGAACATCAGATGTGCCTCCCCAAGCATATGTAATCGTCTTTGACCATTGGATTTTATGGGTATTTATGTTTATTGCATAAATTTTGTGTGGTGTATCACCTCCAAAAATTATGAGATTTTTATATATTTCTGGAGAGGACATAGATACAAATGATTTTATATTTATATCCCACTCAATTTTACCATTTGTAGCATTAATGGCATAAAATTCATCATTTCCGTTAGCAACATATAGAATACCTTTATGGTAAAGAAATGTTGGCATATCCTCTCCTTTTGTAGGGATACTCCATACAAGTTTTCCTGAAGATGCATTTACTGCATAGATGCTATTCTTTCCAGTTCCTCTAATCTCTCCTCCATTATTGTTAAAATGCTTATTACTTTTTGGAAACTTATTATTTCCTGATCCAAAATATGCAATATTATTTGCTACTACAACTTGGGTCATAACCATATTATCTGCCTTAAAATTCCACAAAATATGTGCATTTTTAACATTAATTGCAGAGACACCATTGAGTGTTCCAATATATGCTATCCCATTTACTACAGATGGAGCAGATATCGCCATCTTATATCCTGAAATTATTTTGTTGGTTTCAAGGTTTCCTGATCCAAACACGGTGTTGTGATCTGGTGTTATTCCTCTTCTTTCCAACTTTTAGGGTAAGTTATCTTTCCTGTAGGAAGAGAGGGGGTATATATTTGAAGTAACACTTTTATTGAAAAAGCTAAAACAATAAGCACTAGTCCCGATAGAAGGAGACCTAAAATTATTAATATTTTTTTTATATTCACTATAACAATTATATAAAAAAATATATATTTTTGTTTCAAACTAGAAAATTATCTACATTCCTTGATTTTTGGTATAATACGTCCATATAATTATGGAATCAGAAGAAATTATTCCTGGCATAGAAAGGTTAAATGAGAGTTTCTCTTGTGCAAAAGCGCTTTTTCATGCCGGGCTATTAATGTCAGCAATTTTGGGAGAGATAAACTTTGGAGTTGATCCTGATACTCTGAAAAAAAAATTTCCTGATTTATATTTCTATATTGAAAAGGATCCAGATACAGATAAGACAAAAGCATTTTTACTTTGTAAAATAGTGGAAGTAGGTAAATTCACCAGATATAGGGTCACAGTCTCATTCAATTTAAGAGGACCAAGGATAGTATTGACTAGGTCTAGAATCATGGAGGGAAAAACCCAAGAAGATATACTTAAAGAATTGAGCGAAAGAGAGGTGTACTCTATTAAGGGGCTATATTTGGGCAAATCTTCAGCGTCGGGAGAAAGTGTAGATTTTGAAGATATGGAGGTTGTTGAGATTATGCTTATACTTAACGATATTAAAAATACTCTTGAAACAGTCAAAGGAGGTCTTAGGGAAGGCTAAGCAGTTTGTATGAAATTGTTTCTGAATCTTAATATATTTAATAAAATATCCCTCTATTTTAATTAATATGATAATTACTTATACTAACTGGTAATTTTTATTAGTTGTGTGAGTATTTGAAGATATCCTAAGGATAGGGTATAATTGTAAATCTTGAAATTTATTTCTCGTATTTATAATTTATGAAAAGAACTTATCAGCCAAAAAAATTAAAAGGTCTAAGAAAATTTGGTTATAGAGCTAGATCTTCTTCTCATTCAGGATTAAACGTATTAAAAAGAAGGAGACTTAAGGGAAGGGAGAATCTAACACTTTCTGATGTTTTCAGAAAAATAGGAAAAAAACCAAGAAATAGAGTAAGATAGATTTATGTTACCTTACAAGAATAGGCTTAAATCAGATTTCTCTAAACTCTTTAAAGGAAAAGATAAATTTATAAATCCATATTTTATAATTTTTTATCAAGAGAATGGGAGAGATTTTTCAAGATTTGGTTTTGTTATTAGAAAGAAACTTGGAAAGGCTGTACTTAGAAATAAAGTTAAAAGACGTTTTAGGTTTGTAATTAGAGATAATTTAGATAAAATAGAAAGTGGTTTTGATTTTATATTTCTTATAAATCATAATCTTTCAAACTGGAAAGATATCTCATATGAGGATATCAAGAAAAATATATTAGAAAGCTTGAAAGCTATTAATAAAATATGAATATATTTAGTACAATTTTTGGATTTTTTGTTCTTATTTGGAACAGTATATTGTTTAATCCAGCGATAAATATTTTTGTTTTCTTTTATAAAATATCAGATTCTAATTTGGGTCTTGCTATTGTTATTTTAACTATTGTCTTAAGGATAGTCCTTTGGCCACTTTTGAAATCTCAACTTGAATCCACAAAGAATATGCAGAAAGTTCAGCCTAGACTTACTGAGATACAAAAAAAATATGCATCTGATGTTGTAAAATTAAGAGAAGAACAAATGAAAATATTTAAAGAAGAAGGTGTAAACCCATTGGGTAGCTGTTTTTCTCTAATAATACAAATCCCTATTCTTTATGCTGTCTATGAGGCTATTGTTGTCTTGTCAGCACATTCAGCTTCCTATGTGAATAAAATAATGTATTTTAAGTTTTTAAACTATCCAGAGAATTATCACTACAATCTTAATTTTTTAGGTATTAATGTGGGGAAAGATGCAATAACTGTTGGGATATTTTCTACTGCTGCAATAGGTTATATTATTTTGTCAGTTTTAGTTGCATATTCTCAATATTTGGTAACTAAAGTATCCTTACCTGAAATAAAAAATGAGACCTCTGAGGAAGTAACTAAGATGGAGCTTAAAAATACCAAAGCTCTTAAGGAGAAGAGTAAAGATGGAAAAGAAGAAAAAGTTATTGATCCTGCAGCATTTGGAAATATGTTTTCAAAACAACTTTTATATTTCATGCCGATACTTCTTTTTATAATATCTTTGGGTATATTAGGCCCAATACCCGCTGCGTTATCAGTTTATTGGGCAGTACAATCATTTGTGATTTATCTTCAAACTGTTTTCTTAATGAAGAAAAACGACATAAAAGTGACCTAATTTGAAATTTTTATATTTTGTTTATAAAGTCTAACCCAATCCTCAAAACTTAATTCTTGGGCTCTTTTATGTTCAAATTCACCCCATGAAATTGATTGATTGACATTTCTTAGTTTTTTTCTTGGATTTGAATAATTTCTTTTTATAAATTTTTCAAAAAGTACCTGATTTTTATCATATTTGTATATATCTTTTATATAAATTATCTTAGAATCCACCTTAGGTTTGGGATAAAATTCTCCTTTTTTTATTATTTCCCCACCTGAAATTTCTCTTGCATATATTTTAACTGTGTTATTTAAAAGTTCTCCTGAAGATATATATTTCTGTGCTACTTCTTTTTGCAATATTACAGATAAATTATATGGTCTAATTTCACCTTTTATGAATTTAGAAATTATATCTTTTGAAATATAGTAGGGAAGTGCTCCTACAACTTGAAAGTTTTCATATTCAATCTCTTCTAAATTAAGATCTAAAACATCCATATTTAGCACAGATATATTAGGGAATCTAGATTTTAAAATATTACAGAGACGTGTATCTTTTTCTATGCAGGTTATATTTGAAGTTTTTTTCAAAATTTCATTGGTTATAATCCCTTCTCCTGGGCCTATTTCTATTACGTTATCACCTTTCTTGATTAACTTTATTAAGGATTTTGCAGCATCATTACTTTTTAAGAAATTTTGACCAAGACTTTTAATTGGTTTTATATCAGAATGCATTATTGACACTTATTTGTGGAACTACACTTGTTGGTGTATAAATATCTTTTTTAGATATTATTGCGTTCATTTTTTTGAACAGATTAAAATCAATATAGTTTGCCTGTGCAATAGTATTTGATACGGTTGGACTCTTTGATACGAAAAGATCTATAAATATTATATTAAAAATAAGAAAAAGAATAAGTACTGCAAATTCTATTAGCGTTATAAGATGCTTTTCTAAGAATTTTGAATTTTTTACTTTTATCTTTTTATCCCTTTTCATTTTATTGTAAATATAAATTTAAAGTAATATTACCTACTATCTGAGTTCCGCCTGCAGGAAGAGTCAGATTGATATAGCTTACATTAGAAAAAAAGTAAGAGTCCTCCATCATTCTTAGGTATTGTAATATTCCTTCAAAGCTTCCCTTAAGGGTAACACTTACAGGCAATGTATTTGAGGAGGTACCTCCTGTAGTCTGGGAATTTTCAACTTTTATATTTTTTACAGATACGGTAGCATTTCCAAATGTTATCTGTGATGTAAGTGAAGTTAATGCTGCAATTTGATTCTCTTGATTTACCCAATTAGTAATAGATTTTTGTGATATAAGAGTATTGTAAAGGTAGTTTGCTCTTTGGCCATATTTATTTTCCTCCTGAAGCTGTGTGCTTTTTTCTTCAATTTTAACTTGTAATGTTGCAAGGGTTGTATTCAGGGAGTGTTTTTCAACTTTTGAATGATAGTACATCCCGTAAGCCATATATGTTACATAAACCAGTATTGCACCGATAATAAGATAAATTATGTAATTTTTATAAGCCATTATGCTATCCATTGTTGTTTTGTGTATAAGTAAACGTCATTAAAAATCCAGGATTAACTTCTTTCTGAAAATTTGATATAGGCATAGTTAAGTTTGAAAAATCAGATGTAGATACGATTGCCTTCTCTAATGCCAATATCTGTGTGGCATTTTGCGCAGTACCTGTTATGCTGACTTGCCATATAAATCGCCCGGATTTTCCAATATTCTCTATTGTTAAATTTGTAAGGTGTACATTTGGAGGTAATAGATTTGCAATTTGAGATACAACATATGACCACTGGTATTGTCCTGAGTATATTTTTTGCAGTGACGATAAATTCGTATTTATTGTATCAATAGTACTTCCAACTCCCTTGTATTTTGGGTTTTTAAGTTGAGATTGGTATATAGAAATCTCAGAATTTATATTCGATATATCTTGGGTGTTTGTATAATAGAGGAATACAAATACAAATGATAGAAAAATTAAATTAAAAATTAATAATTTCAATGTTGTAAGAGAGAAATTCAGAAAATAATTTCTAATAGCCTTAGATTTCTCCTTTTGAGGTAAAAGATTTATATATATATTTTTTTCAATTTTGTTTATAAGTTCTGCACCAACAAGAGGTATGTATGGAGATATTTGTTCATGTTTTTCCCACTGTGGAATAGGATATATTCTAATATTACTCTTAGCTTTTTCTATTGGAACCTTTGTTGATTTTTGTATCTTCTCTAAGACTCCTTTGACTGTTGCAGTTTCTCCATAAAGATAAATTTTAGATATCTTATCCTCTCCATAAAAATTAATCGCCTTTGTAAGCTCCTGTATTACTTGTTCAAATAGGCTATCAATATGTTTTTGTAGCTCTTCATCCTTTGTTTCAATACCATCTTTTTGTAAATACTCTTGTATTTCAGCATCATTTATTTTTTTGTATTCCCCTATTGTTTTTAATATTTGATTTAGTCCGAAATAGAAGGAAGTGGAAAACTGTATAGCATCTTTTTTATTTATAGCTATACTAGTTACACTTTTCTCTATATCTAATAGTATATATTCTCCCTCCTCTTTATTTCCAAGAGTAATAGCTCTTAGTGCTGACTGAGCCCTACTTTCAAATGCTAGAGGAACTATTTTTACTTGTTTTAAGGTTTCAATAAATGAATCTGCACTTTCTTTTATTACTGCAGTTACAACGATATCATACATCTCTCCTTCCTCAGAGAGTATATCGTATGTCCAATATATGTCATCCTCCTTCATCGGGATTAAGTTTGGCAGCTGGAATAGCAATGCTTCATATATCTTTTTTTTCTCAACTTTTGGAATACTGACAACTTGAGAATATATCTGATCATCAGGCATTATTACAACAGCGAAATTTGTCTTTATTTTTTTAGGATTTTTCTTTTCAAGTATTATCTTTAGCTTTTCTACAACCACTGCAGGTTGCCTTATTATTCCAGCTATAAATGTTGAGGAAGGTATCTCTTCCTCGCCTATATTTTTAAGCTTATATATATCCTTTTTCTTTTCAAATTCTAAAACTTTGATAGATCCTGGAGAGATATCTATTGCAAATAGTTTTTTTCTTTGGATTATGTTTTTGAGCAGAACATCCATATCTATATCATATTACATTATTTTTGATTTTTATTTAATACTTAGTTTATCTCTTGCCATGATATGACGGATGTATCTCCTTGGACTATATTAAATCCTTCTGTATTATCAACCACTGATGGGTCTAGTGCTATTTGGGTTCCGCTCACTATATTAGGATCATTATATCCCAAATTGTTTATATTGATTGATCCTCCCGCCCACAAAGCCCCATTTAGAGTAGTAGTCCCGTTTCCATCATTTGCACTATTGTTGTCTATATCATTATTAAAATATATGTTGCCAGGGGAATAAAGTACTCCTGTAATGTCTATATTTGCATTTCCTCCATCAGTGCCTATATATATTCCTTGATTCCCAGAGACTATAGCAGGTAAATATTTCCCTGTGCTTGGGTCTGTGTATGGGGAGGTAGCAATATAGCTTGCATTTGTGGAGAATCTATTTTTTGTCATAATTGTTGACCCTGTAAAATTATATACAATAGGATTCCCTCCTGAGTCTGTACTTGGTAAGTTCGCATTTTGTGCATCTATATAGTAGAGTCCCTTTGGTGGGGCAATTGTATCGACACCGTCATTTATTGTTGAATATCCTTGCAAAAATGATTCAAATGAGGGCTCACTATCAAAATATGTCCCATTTGTCTGAGCCATCGCTTTCCACACAGAAAGGTCAAATGTCGGAAGATTTAACTTTGTTGGGGAAGAAAGGTTTGCTTGATTTGCAATTGTAGAGTTTACGATTAAGCAAGAATTTACTCCCCAGTAGGTAATTCCGCAGCCCAGCTCTCCTGCAATATTTGAATCTGTTATTGCGGATAGAAGGTATTCAGATTGAAGGTTAATAACAGAAGTTGAATTAGTAACATTCACATCATTAAATATATTTCCCGCTCCTCCTCCTATTCCTACTGCGTTGATATTGTTTGAGTTAAATTGAGTGTCATAAAAAAACAATTCATTATTTGACTGTATGTCCCCGGTATTTTGAAACCACTCTCCAGTTATATAGTTGTTTGCAAACAGAGAGTAGTTAAGTATCGGATTATTTTGTCCCAAGTCGGCAACAACCTGTATTGTTCTTTGAACGTCGATATTATTGGTGCCTAAAAAATAGCTTTGTGCCTGAGATGTTATTGTAGCCTCTTCAGGTGTTGTGGACGTGTTATATGTAACAGTAACATTATCAGTAGCATTTATCTGGGAATCTATAGGGGATACAAAACTCCCTCCAGTATAACTTGTCCCCTGTTGTCCTATTTGGAGTAGGGCATTCTCTATACCTGATTCAGATAAATATTTTACTTGAGATTCCAAAATATCATTTTGGGATAACTGATATTCTGAAACGGCAATTGAAAGAATAGTTGTTACAACAGTTAAAAGTATTGCACTCATAACTATAACACCTATTATTGCAGCTTGTCCTCTATTGTCTTCTTTGAGTTGCGGTTGTTTCATAAGTTTTTGATGTTTTTAATCCTGTTGCTCCAACATTCGTTTCTGTTAGAGTGATAAAAATAGTTGGAGATAGACCACTATTAGATTCTTCAGTAAAATTAAGGTTATATGTTGATATATTTGAGGATGATATTTGCTCTGGGGAAGAATCATCATACTTAGAATATATCACTCCTCCCGATGAGTAAAATGAAATTGTATCACCTTGGGAATCTGTCTGTATTGTTAGTTCCGAAGAGTTGGTGCTGCTTGATGTTGGAGATGTAATAGCATATCCTGCCTCAATATTCTGAGTCATTTCTTTCAACACTATTCTTACTGTGTCATTGGCATCTGCAATCGTAGTTACTTTATTTTGAGTTATAATCATATCTACTAATATTGAAGTAATTAATACAAAAAGTACAGCAACTATTAGTACATAAAGTAATGTTTCTATTAATGTTTGTCCTTTATTATTTATCATATCTAATATGCTTGCCAATTAGTTAAATATTCAGTCTCAGTATATGAGAAGTTTTCTCCATAGCTTGTAAAACTAACGTTTGCCGTAACTTCCATAGCATTGGGATCAATTGTATCTGAGGTATTTGTAGTAAAAGTATTTTGATCCTGTCTGTATGCGGGTGCAATTGTTACATAAATTGTATATTCGTTATATGTCTCTTCTCCAGGAACAAGTTCCCATCCTTGTATTTGTTGCGGTGGATTATTTGTTGGGTTATATTGCAAATAATATTGCCCTGGGATAAAACTTGACCAAGACTCATTCTGAACTGCATAAAGACTTTCAATTTGTTGTTGTAGCAAATACTTTGCTTCTAATTTTTGCTTTGATATTTCTATATCTTTTGTTACTTGCTGTGTTACGATTAATGAAGAACCAAAGATTATAGCTAATATTGTTAAAGCTAATAAAAGTTCAATAAACGCTTGTCCCTTGTTATTTCTAATATACTGCTCCATTGATATTTATATTAACATTTATAGAATAACTAATGTTTCCCAAAACAAAAGAAATTCCGGAATTTGTTAATTGCCCCGTCTGTGAGGCAAAAACAATCGGGTTATTTGCAGTGGGATTTATATTTGATATGTATACACTTGGAGGAAAATTATACACCTTGTTTGTTGGATCTGTTTGGCTATACGAGCTTCCTTGAAATAAAGTTACAGAAGTAGAGCTAAAATATACACCATAATTTTGATATCCGTCTAAATTATCTAGGCTATCATCTTGAGCACGTTTTATTATTGAGTAGATCTCTTGATTTGTAGAATTTACGTTAGTGTGTGTTAGAAATGTTATGTATGCAAATCCTACGACTAACGCCATTATAGAAAGTATTACTATGACTATAAGTATCTCGATTAATGTAAATCCTTTTTTGTTGTTATCCTCCATTTGAGCTAGAACCTAAAGCAGATGTTCCAGATGTCTCTCCGATGCTTCCAGTCATCTGATATATTGGAGCTATAACGGAGAGTGCTATAAGAAGAACTCCTCCTCCCATTACAAATAACATTAGAGGTTCTATGATTGTTGAAAGATTTGAGAGTGTATCATCAACCTGATTTTGGTAAAATTCTGCAACAGAAAGAAGCATCTCTGAGGTATTTCCAGTTTTATCTCCAACAGCTATCATTCTTGTTGCAATTGGAGGAAATAATTTGGGATATTTTTCTAGTGTTATAGAAACTGGATCTCCTTTCTCAACACTTTTTTGTAGTTCTTCAACAATACTTCGGTAGGCTTCATTTGAAAGAGTATCTCTTACTATACCTATGGATTGATTTATTGGTATACCACTTTGTATAAGGTTTCCCAGAGTTCTTGAAAAATTTGCCACATTTATTTTTTTTATTATATCTCCAAATATTGGTATTTTAACTGACAGTTTATTCCAAATTAGTTTGAATTGGGGTGTTCTTAAAAGTATTCTAAAAAGTATTATGAAAATAATAAGTCCAACTACGACCTCTGGACCATAATTTATTAATATGTTGGATATTCCTATCATTATAACGGTAGGAAGTGGCAAGGATTCTCCCGAACCTTTAAACATAGCTGCAAGTTGAGGAAATACAAATATTATAAGCCCGGTACTTACCACTAACATAATACTTACTATTATTGCAGGATAAGTCATGGCATTGATAACCTTTTTTCTCAAAAGATAACTTTTTTCCACCTGATCCTTTATAAGTATTGTATTTTCTGTTAGTGTTCCAGAGGTTTCTCCTATTTCCATCATCTTCACTATTAGTGGATTAAAGATTTTTGGGTATTTTTTCATGCTCTCTGAAAGCTTATTTCCTGATTCGACTTCAAATTTTAAATCTTGGATTATTTGTTTAAATACTTTTGTTTGTGCATCATCAACTAATGCATCAAGTGTGTCAGAAAGTGTTAGTCCTGCAGCTATCATCTTCCCCATATGGTCAAAAAAAAGTAACTTTTCAACAAGTTTAATTTTTCCTTTTTGTAAATTTCCAGTTTTTTCCTTTACCTCATCTATTGATACTATAGTTTGTCCGGATGATTTTATAACCTCT
>JAJYWX010000020.1 GCA_021791275.1 bacterium
TATATATTTTTTTACTAATTAATTTATTTTTTTCTAAATCCTTCAATCTTAAAGATAAAGTTTTAGGAGATATGCCTTCCAATGAAGAGAGAAGTTCTCCAAATCTTTTCTTGTCATTAAAAATGTCGCGCAAAATTAGGACTGTCCATTTACGACCTATAATTTTCATTGTTTTCTCTATTCCACAGTCTTTCATATACCTTATTATACAACATTAAAAGAAAAATTAATACTATCTATTCGGAAATTACTTTACAAAGTAAAGTATGAGGTATATACTGTTAATACTTATTTTAGATTTATAAAAACATATGGCAAAAATAAAAGTTATATTAGGAACAACGAGAGATGCAAGAGTAGGGAAAAAAATTGCAGATTGGGTAATAGATTCTTCAAAAGAAATAAAAGATTCAGAATTTGAACTAATAGATCTTAAAGATTACAATATACCTTTTTTTAACCTTCCAATATCACCTGCGTATAAAGAGCCAGAGTACAATACTAATCAAAAAGCATTACAAGAAAAGATAAATGAGGCCGACGGATTCGTATTTGTGACACCAGAATATAACCATGGATATACATCGGTATTAAAAAATGTTCTTGATACATACTACAATGAATGGAGGATAAAACCTGCAACATTTGTCTCATATGGAGGTATATCAGGAGGTATAAGAGCCGTAGAGTCACTCAGATTGGTCTTGATAGAACTTCAAATGGTACCAATAAGATCTTCTGTACACATACCTTTCATATTTAACCAATTTAATGAAGATGGATTATTAAAAGAAGAAACCAAAGAAGCTTCTAACCTAAAAACAACTTTAGAGGATATATCTTGGTGGAGTAACATACTAAAAAATCCAAGAAGTGATAGACTAAAAGTTTAATTTTATATATAATAATTATATGTTCAAGAAGATATTTAAAATAGAAAATGTTTATGCTCATTGCGATGTACCTTGTGGACTCTATGATCCACAACAAGCACTTATGGCAGCAAATACTGTTAGAGTAATGGTCAAACAATTAAAAGATATTGAAAGTGATCCAGAATATAAAGATCATAAAGATGATTTAAAATTTAAAAATTATATTGTAAGAAGAATTACCACAAAAGAAAATCATGCAGAACTATGTAAAAGGGAAGTATTAATCCTTTGGACAGACTACTTCAAAGATGATGATTTAAAAACTGTACCAGATTTACATGAACAGATCTGGAAAACAGTAAAATTAGCATCATACAACAAACAAAATGTCGATTCAGAAAAGGCAGAAGAATTATATAAACAAGTTGAAGTAATAAAAGACATCTTTGATAAAGTTGTTGAAGCAAGAAAAAAATAAAAAAATATATTTTAAAATAGTTAATGTTGTAGGAGATAGTATGTCTCCTACATTTTTTAATGGAGATAAAATATTGATATCATACATTCCATATCTAGTTAAAAATATAAAGGAAGGCGATATTGTAATCGCAAAATCTCCCAAAGATAATATAAATATTATAAAAAGAATTACAAAAATAAAAGATGACCTTTATTATATTGAAGGTGATAATAAAAAATTTAGCAAGGATAGTAATAATTTTGGGTACATAAAAAAGGATAATATATTATCAAAATATATACTAAGAATAAGAAAAATTAAACCCTAAATTGAAATCCCAACCTTGTATTATCAATGAAAGTATTTCTATTATATGTAACTGCTTGAGTTAGAAGAGTATCCGAAAAAGTTTTTACTCCTTGATATTTCTTAATAGCAGTCCCAATTGCTAAAAATTCTAATAATCCAGAACCTAAATCATATATATATGTTTTTACATTTATAACATCATCAGCACCAATACTTGAAGCTTCATCTCTAATTTTTTGTAAAGAACTTTCTCTTGCATCATATATAAGAGTTGTTAATTCAGATATTTCTCCCTTGACTAGTGATTTTAATGCAGACGTAATTCCTCCTCTTATTCCAAGGGAATATATAGATGTTCCTAACATCAATTTTAATGGAATATATCCCATATTTGTAATATTCCAAATTTCTTCTGAAGATAGATTTCCAGATATCGGATTATTTATAAATTCTTGAGGCAAATAACTATTATATGATGCAGTACCAACCATGAGCATTTCTTGTATTCCAATATTATTTTCTAATGACAAAATAGAGGTATTTATTCCCACAACGGAATTAGCATTAAACTGTTTCGCCTCATTAACTATTCTTTCTAATGCCAAATTTCTTGTTTTTGTAAATACTTCTGTATACTCTTTAACTTCACCTCTAACAAAAGATTTCAAGTTACCAACTAAACCCTTACCCACACCAATAGAATATGCAACATTTCCAAAGACAAAACTTTTTGGAACATAATTAGAATCAATTTGAGAATATAGCTCTTGTCCAGAAGAAGAAGTAGAAAAAAACTCTATGTTAGTATTATCTGATCTTACTGATGATCCAACAGATAAAAACTCTATATTTTCAAGATGAAATATTAACTCATTCGTAACACCTGTAATACCTATATTATTATTTTTTTTAGACTCATTTACCATTCTTTCAAAACCCAACCTTCTGCCTTCTTGGAAAATAGTCGTTAATTGAGAAACTTCACCTCCTAAAAACATCCTTACATTTGAAGTAAATCCACCTAAGAAACCTAAGGAATAAACAGAATTACCAATACATATATCAGAGGGGTAGAGTCCCTTCTTAGAGAGACAGTATATTTCATTTGCAGATAAACCAGATGTTACCATTAATACCATTGTATCAATATTTAATAGTAAATAAAATATAGGGATATATTATATAAATAAAATTGATGCTACATTAGATATATGCTAATATATATATTATGAAAAAAGATATAAACATACCACAAACAAACTATCCAGCTTACCTTTCATTACCTGATAACAAAGAAAAGTTATCTTCAATAATTATTATCCATGAAATATGGGGATTAAATGATCATATAAAAGATGTTGCCGATAGATTCGCAAATCAAGGCTATGCAACTGTTGCTGTAGATCTTTTTTCTGATGAAAACTTAGGCAAAATTGATCAAAGTATTTTATTAGAAATGCAAGATCCAAATAAAAAAGATGAAGCACAAAAGAAAATGAGACTTGCTCTTACTCCAATGAACTCTCCAGAATTTTCTGAGAGAATGAGGAAAAAATTAAAAGAGGCATATGAATATATTCTTAATCAAGATTTCTCTAATGGAAAAGTTGGAGTAATTGGATTTTGTTTCGGAGGAACATATTCTTACCAATTAGCAATTGATGAGCCTAATCTAGCTTTTTCTGTTCCTTTTTATGGACATGCTCCAAAAGATTTAAATGAACTTAAAAAAATAAATTGTCCTGTATTAGCTTTTTATGGGGAAGAGGATACTCAACTTGCAGAAGAAGCACCTAAAATAAAAGAAATAATGGACAATAACAATAAAGAATTTGAATATGTAATCTATCCTAATACTGGACATGCATTCTTTAACGATACTAATAAAAATATGTATAGAAAAGAATCTGCGGAAGATGCTTGGAAAAGAGTATTGGAATTTCTTAAAAATAAAGCATAAATTAACTGTATCATGACAAAAATTTTCATTGTGATATAATTGTAAAATATATACTAAGGGGGTGAGATTTATGGGATTAATAGTATATTTAATATTAGGAATCGTAGTAGGTTGGTTAGCAAGCGTTGTAGTCAAGGAAGCAAAACCTAATGTAGTAAAAGATATTATTTTAGGATTTGTCGGTGCAATAATCGGTGATCTTATAATGAAATATCTATTCCAGCAACCAGGCTTAAATGAAGTTACAGTAGTAGGATTTATAGGTGTGTTAGTAGTATCTATAATTGTCATTGCTATTGGAAGAGCCTTTAAAGGATCAGAAGAGAAAAAATAAGTATATTAGAAATATACTTTTTATAAGGGAGTACACTACTCCCTTATATTATTAAAAATAAATTATGAAAAAATACAAAATAATATCATGGAATGTGAATGGTCTTAGAGCAATAATATCTAAAGGTCTAGGAGATTTTTTAAATACACATAATCCAGCTATCCTATGTCTACAAGAGATAAAGGCAACAGAGGAGCAAGTATCAAAAATATTGCCTGATGCCTTAGATGAATATAATAAAGTATATAGTTCCGGAGTAAGAAAAGGATATAGTGGAGTAGCAACATTTTCAAAAGAAACTCCCAATAGTACATCTATAGGATTAGAGAATAATATAGACGATGAGGGCAGAGTAATTAAAAGTATATATTCTGAATTTATACTATATAATATATATTTTCCTAATGGTAAAAAAGATAAAGATAGACTAGATTATAAAATTAATTTCTATAAAAATCTAATAGAGATATTAAAAAATCATAAGAAAAATAATGATAAAGTAATAATACTTGGTGATTATAATACTGCACATAAAGAAATAGACCTTGCAAGACCTAAAGAAAATAGTAAAATATCTGGATTTCTTCCCGAAGAAAGGATACTAATCGACGAGATACTAAATTTAGGATACATAGATACTTTGAGAGAATTTAATAGTCAAGAGAATATTTATACTTGGTGGGATCCTATAACTAAAGCAAGAGAGAGAAATGTAGGGTGGAGAATAGACTATATCTTTGTATCTTCAAACCTTAAAAAAAACTTAATATCATCAGATGTACTTGATAAAGTTTACGGTTCAGATCATTGCCCAGTATCAATAGATATTGAAATATAATACTCAAGAATACCTTTCCTCCTTTAGAAAGTCTCCATTATTGTTATAGCCTCTAACTTCCCAAAATCCAGGGCTATCTTCTTTTAAAAAATTTATACCTGATAAAAATTTTGAGCCTTTCCACCCATATCTTGATGGAACAATCATCCTAACTAATCCCCCATGAAGTCTGGGAATATCTTCTCCAAAAAGTTTATATGCCAATATAACATTCTCTTGTACCATTGCATCTATTGGAAGATTTGTTGTATATGAATCATAGCCTTCTTGCAAAACAAACCTAGTATCACTAAGAGGTTTCACAAGATCCTTTATGTAATTGAATTTTACTCCACGCCATAAAACATTCTTTTTACTCCAGTGAGTTACACAATGAAAATCCTCATCTATATCAACATATGGCATTTTTACAAGATCTTCATATTTTATATCTATTACATTTTCAACATTCCCATAAACCTTTATAACCCACTTATCTTTTGGAATATTAGGTCTTACACCTAAATCTAATACAGGGAAACCATATGTTAATGTCTGTCCAGCTGGAAGGCCAGGGTCCCCAGCCTTACTTGGATTTTTAAGTGAAGCAATATATTCTTTAGCTTTTATAAAATTATCATTGAATTTGCTCATATTTAAATTATATATTACAATATTAATATGAATAGTATAACAGTAGATGAGCTAAAAAAGAATAAAAATGCCTATGTAATATTAGATGTACGAGAAAAATTTGAAAGAGAAAAGGATGGATTTATAAAAGATTCCCACCATATACCAAGCTCAGAAATAGATGAATATGTTATTATAGATTTTCTGAAAAAATTCGAAGATCAAGGAATTGTAATATACTGTAACTCAGGAAGAAGATCTTCATCATTAATAGAAGTTCTGGTAATAAATAAAATAGGAAAAAAAGAAAAACTTTTTAATCTTAATGGTGGATTCCAACTATGGAAGGGATCTCAATATGAAGTTGAATACCCAAAATAAATTTGCCATATTAATAACTACTAAAGGAAAAGAAAACATTCTTTTATCTCTTGAAAAGTTAAAAGGAGTTAATATCCCTATATATATTGTTACCCCTGAAGATTATTCATCAATAAAAGGAGTGAAAATCATAAAAGATAAAGGAAAAGGTAAACCCGAAGCTTTAAATGTTGCATTTAAAGAAATAAAAGAAGATATATTAATATTAACTGACGGAGACGTATATACGGATAAAAAATCAATAGACAATATAATAAAAAATTTTGATTCGCAAACAGGACTTATCACAGGGAAAGTAATATCATTAAATAAAAAGGATAATATGATTGGATACTGGTCTCATTTCTTAACATATGCTGCAAATACTATGAGAGCTAAGAAATATAAAAATGGAGAATTTTTCGAAGGGTCTGGATACCTTCTTGCAATAAGAAAAAATTTAATAAAAAATATAGATCCGAATGCTTTAGCTGATGATGGGGTAATATCAAAAATAATTTATGATTCAAAATATAAAGAAAAGTATTTAGAAAATTCTAAGGTTTATGTGAAATATCCAGACAACTTCAAAGATTGGATAAAACAGAAGAAAAGATCTGCAGGGGGATATAAACAGAACATAACTGAAAAAACATATGGGAATAGATCATTTTTAAAGGAAGCTCGTTACGGTATAAAAATATTTTTCACATACCCTAAAAGCTTTAAAGAATTTTTTTATACACTAGTTCTTTTTATTGCAAGAGTATATCTTTGGATTTTGATAGAAATTGATATAAAGATACTTAGGAAGAATCCTAATGACATTTGGGTAAGAGTAGAAAGTACTAAATAATTAATGTACAATTGGCAAATTATGAAAAATAATATAGAAAAAGCTATAAAGAGAATAGATGAATCTCAAAAAATACTTATTCTAATATCTCCCCCTGATGGTGATAGTGTCGGAACATCAGTAGTTTTAAAAAGATATCTGGAAAGCAGAAAAAAATTTGTATCTTTATATTCAAATAAACCGATAAATTCAATATTTGAAAAACTACCAATATTAAAAGATGAAATTCAAGTCACTGATGTTACTAAAATAGATTTTTATAACTATGATCTGCTTATAACTATAGATACAGGTAATATAACTCAGCTTTATAATGATCAAAAATATAAAAAATTTAAATTTCCAGATAATTTAGATATATTGTGCATAGATCATCATTCTTCTAATACCAACTATGCAAAATATAATATCTATGAAAAAATTTCCTCAACTGCAGAAGTTTTGTATAAATATTTATTAAGAAATAAATTTGAAATAAATAAAGATGAAGCAGAATTATTATACTTTGCTATTGCTTGGGATACAGGTTTTTTCCGATGGGAAATAAATCCAGATACCTTAAAATATGCAGGAGAATTACTCTCTTATGAAATAGATTATAATAAATTATCAGATATATATTTTAGAAATCTTCCTGACAATTTTTCAAAAATATTTAAAAAATTTATAACAAGAGTAAAATTCAATAAAAGATTAAAATATACTCTACTTTATATTGATAAAGATTTCATAAATAAACTTAAAATCGAAAGAAATGATTTAAAATTATATCTCGATAATTTTAGACTAAATTTCCTTTTATCCTTATCTGATTATGACATATCTATAATAATAAGAGAGATAGATGATTTCCATGTTATATCTTTTAGAGGAAATGCATATACAAATAAAATTGATTTAACTCAAATAAAAAATTATTACGATTTTAAAGGTGGTGGACATAAAAATGCTTGTAGTTTTGCTTCGAATGGTTCCTATGACGATATTGTAAAAAATATTAATATAGCTATAAAAGATTTATCAAAAAAATATAATTTATGAGAGATATAACTGTACAAAAAGATAAATTATTAAGACCAGACTGGTATTTATATTTCTACAATCAACTTGATGAATATTTTTATCATTATGATGAAAATAAGATTGGGAAAGAAAAGGAATGGTCTGAAAAAAAGAAAAGTATAGTAGAAACCATTATAGATTCTCGCTTAAAAAATAAAATTTATTTGGGAGATAAGGGCAATGACTTTGACTCTGAAAGAAAAAAGATAGATACCATTGTTATCCACTCAACAAGTACAAACCCAGAAAATGATTATACAAATAAAATAGAATATTTAGATTCTTTAACTTTAATAAGACTATATTGTAGGGAATATAGTTCAAAACAAAGAGATTATTATGGAAAGCCAATATATTCAGGCCATTATTTTAATAATAAACAAGTATTTATACCATACCATTATTTAATAGAAAAAAATGGAAAAATCTATCACATACTAAAAGACAAATATATCGGTTGGCATGCAGGTAATTGGGATATAAATTGTAGAAGTATATCAATAGCTTTTATAGGTAGCTTTAAAGATTCAGAACCCACAGAGATAGCTTTGCTATCAGCAAGAAAAATTATACAAAAATATCCTAATTCAAAAGTCATTGGACATCCAGAAATAGTTCAAACAAATTGTTTAGGAAATAATTTTCTAAATAACACTCAATGGAAAAATAAGCTTATTTAAATTTTTAAAAATTATTTGAAAGTTTCTATAAAATGTTCTAAAATATAGCTTTTCACTAAATCAGTATTTCTCTCCTTGGTGAATGAAACTACCTTTAAAATATAGGTATTAAGAGATGTTTCATCTATATATATCTCCACACTATCTTTTTCAAAAGGAGATTTTTCTATAATGTCATTTACTTTATTTTGTGCATCTTCAAATTTAATTTTTTTATCTAATTCATACTTTATTTGTGTTCTAAAGCTCTTTACTTTATCCAACTTTTGCACTGCAGCCTGAATTAATATACTATTTGGTATTTTTATTGGATATCCTTCATCTAATTTTATATCCGTATAAAATATTCCAACATTATATATAACTCCACTATAACCTGGAGTAAGGATATCTGATGAAAAAAATTTATTGGCATAACTTGGAAGTAAAAAATCATACTGCCATGTTGATATTTTAACCCGCTCTCCAATCTCAAATTGATTAAATATCAAAATCACAGCCCCTGCAAAAAGATTTGTCAAAAGATTTTGAGATGCAAGTCCAGCTATAACTCCTATAAATGCTCCACCTAATAATATGTTTGTTATATCTATATTTAATACCTTTAGAACTACAAGTACAAGAATAAAATACGCAAAGGTCAAAAAGAGAAAATTTATAAGATTTTGCTCTCTTCTTCTTTTCATTTTAACAACCTTGTATATATTCTTTATAAATCTATTCTCAATAAAATTTATAATAAAAGTTCCTGCAATAAGAACTACAATTGATAAAACTAAATCATGTATAGAAGATGATAGTTTAAGATAAGATAAAATTTTATTTGCAAAGGCAAATAAAACTATTATAAATACAATAAAAACTGATATTGAAAATATTAAATTTTTTTTACTTTTCATATCATTATGTATAGCATAAAATTAATTTAATATAAAATAATGATTATCCTCCATAACAAATTCATCATAGATTTTAAAATGAGAATTTTCTATTATATCCATAATTTCTTCTTGAGAATATAAATGAACATATCTTACATTATTATCATCTTTCCAATTCATCAGGAAATCATTATCTCCAATATTTGTTAGCTCTTTTTTATAACCAAAATCCCAACAAGAAAATATGAAAAATCCCTTTTTTTTAAGAATCTTATAAACATCTTGAAAGAATTTTAACCTTAAATCATATGAAGGTATATGATGTATTACTGCTATAGCAAATATTTTATTAAATCTACCTATATCATCAAACCATCTATTATCTGTTATATCCTTTAATAAAAACTTCTTATCCCTATATTTACTTTGAGCTATTTTTATAAGATTTTGAGAAAAATCAATTCCCAAATATTCATTTTTATCAAAAATACTCGCTAACCTTCCATTTCCACAACCTATATCTAATACACTATCATTTTTATCTACATAATCTTTTAGCTTATGAAAACTTTTCCAAACTTTATTTCTGCTTTTAGAAAAATCTTCTGCATAATTGTTATAAAAAGATTTATTAATATATAATAATTCCTTTTTAGTCAGATTCATAATATAATTATACTATTATGATTCCCAATAAAGATAGTAAAATAAAAATAGAAGAGATATTGAATGATAAAAACCTATCTCGTTCACAAATAATCTTGGAGTATAGAAAATATTGTAAGAATAATAATATCAAAGAAGATTTGTCATTTATTGATAAGTTAAAGACAAAACCAATAAGGACACTCTCTGGAGTTGTACCTATAACTGTATTAACAAAACCTTTTCCTTGTCCAGGGAAATGCATATTTTGTCCTGATGATGTGATGATGCCTAAAAGTTATTTGACTTTAGAACCTGGTGCACAAAGAGCTCTAATGAATAAATTTGATCCTTACCTACAAGTAAAAAACAGAATGCAAGCATTACAAAATATTGGTCACAAAACTGAAAAAATAGAATTACTTGTTTTAGGAGGAACATGGAGTGTATATCCTAGACATTACCAAGAGTGGTTTATAAAAAGATGTTTAGATGCAATGAATGAATTTCAATATAAAGAATATAAATATGAAAAAAATAGAATAAATTTTGATACAAAAATATCTGAAGAAGAACCATCTTTAAAAGATTGGAATATAGAACTACTAAAAAAAGCTCAAAAAAAGAATGAAAAAGGGAAATATAGATGTATAGGAATAACATTAGAAACAAGACCCGATAGGATATCTAAAAATGAAGTAATTCATCTAAGAGAACTAGGTGCAACAAAAATACAACTTGGAATACAAAATACCAATGATTATATATTGAATGAAAATAAAAGAGGAGAAAATTCAGAAGATCAAAAAAAAGCAATAAATCTATTAAGAAGAGCAGGCTTTAAAATCCAAATTCACTGGATGCCCAATTTATATAAATCTACACCTAAAACAGATAAAGAAGATATAGAGGTTATATATTCTAACGGATCATATATGCCTGATGAGATAAAAATATATCCATGCTCTGTAATTGAAAGTGCTGAACTATATACGTATTGGAAAAATAAAAAATATCAATCATATACAGAAAAAGATTTAATGGATGTACTTATTCATGCAAAACTTATAGTTCCTGAGTATTCTAGAATCAATAGATTGATAAGAGATATACCATCTACATATATAGAGACTGGTAATAAAAAAACCAACTTTAGACAAATTGTTCAAGAAGAAATGAAAAGAAGGAATCTTCAATGCAGGTGTATTAGATGTAGAGAAATTAGGAATGAAAAAATAGAGGAGATAAAATTTAAAAAATATCAATATGAAACAAGTGTTTCAAAAGAATTTTTCTTATCCTTTAATTCAAAAGATAAAATATTAGGATTTTTGAGATTATCAATACCAAAAGACAGTGTAGGATATATCAAAGAAATAGAAAATTGTAGCATAATAAGAGAAGTACATGTTTATGGGAAAGCTTTAGGTATAAAAGATAAATCTGATTCCACTCAACATTTAGGATTAGGGTCAAGACTTATAAAAGAGGCAGAAAAAATATCTAAAAAGGAAAATTTTTCTAAAATTGCAGTAATCTCGGGTATTGGAACGAGAGAATATTACAAAAAAAGAGGATTTAAATTAGATAATCTTTATCAGATTAAAATACTTACTAATGGATGAGAAAAATATATTTACTGTAAAACAAATAAATAGTTTATCTTCACAAATATTAAGAGAAACATTTTCCAATATATACATACGAGGTGAGATCTCTGGGTTATCACATAGAGATGAAAGGTGGACATTTTTTGATCTCAAAGATGAAGACTCAATTATAAAATGTGTGAACTTTTCAGGATCTATATACAAGTATAAAGATATCTTATCTGATGGAATGGAAATAATTGTTAATGGATATTTAAATGTATATGAGAAAAGAGGAACATATCAGTGCAATATAGAAGATATAATTGTTTTAGGAAATGGTGAAATATATCAAAAAATTGAAGAAATTAAGGCAAAACTATTAAAAGAAGGTCTCTTTAATGAAGAAAATAAAAAATCACTTGGATATATTCCTGAATCAGTAGGAGTTATTACCTCACTTGAGGATAGCTCAATGGCATATAAAGATTTTATAAAAACTCTACACCAAAGATTCCCTCCAATAGATATTTATTTGTATGATGCAAAGGTACAAGGAATAAATGCAGAAAAAACAATTATAGAAGGAATAAAATATTTTAATAACCAAGATAATATAGATTTAATTGTGATAACAAGAGGAGGAGGTTCAATAGAGGATTTAATGCCATTTAACAGTGAAGAACTTGTAAGAGAAATATATAAATCAAAAAAAATAATAGTCTCTGCAATTGGACATGAAGGCAATACATCTATATCAGATTTAGTCTCAGACATTTATGCATTCACACCTACACATGCTGCAACACTGATAGTTCCAGATCACAATGAGCTTTATAACTATTTTAACAAAACTTTAATGAAAATTGTTCAAAATTCAGAATTAATTATTGATTCTAAAATTTATTACTTAGAATCAAATTATAATTCTATAAAACAGATATCTGAATATAGAATTGAACAAAAAATACAATTTTTAAAAGAAGGTTTATTTATGCTTAAAGAGAAAGCATTAAGTATCTTATCTTTAAAAGAAAATTTTGATTATAAAATGAAGGCAATTTTGGATAAAGTAAAAAATAGGGAAGAGAATAAAAAAAATGAACTAAAGGGGAAAATGAAACTAATTGAATCATATAACCCAATAAACCTTTTATCAAAGGGGTATTCAATAGTTTACAAAAATGGAAAAATACTAAAGGACATAGAAAGTTTAAATATAAATGATATAATAAAAATAAGATTATCAAAAGGTACATTAAAATCTAAAATTATCGGTAAAAATGAGTAATAAAAAAGTTTCATTTACAGAGGCGTATAGAAGGTTTGAGTCAATTTCAAAAGAGATAGAGGAAGGAGACAATTTGTCAATAGAGGATCAATTAAAAAAAATAGAAGAGGCAACAGAACTTTACAAACTATGTATTAAATACCTAGAAGAAACAAAAGGGAAAATAATGAGTATAAATAAAAGTATAGAAAAAGTTAAAATATGAAAAAATATATAATCGGAGAAATAATAGCTTTTATAGTAATATTAATAATAATGATAGCAATATCATTTATATATCCAACGCTCACAAGTAATAATTTATACCAAAATTTAAATATCTCTGGAAAAAATCCAAAAGTAATAATTGCAAATTCTGCACCAACAGCTTCAACTACCATCTATGCTTCAAATGGAGAGGTAATAGGTTATATATATAACTCAGAGATGCAAGGTTATCAGTATGCAGAAAATCCTTCACTATACCAAGGAAAATCTATATTATATAATCTTATAAATGTTCCTCCATATACTAAAAATACTAATGATCTTTATCTTGCAGTAAAAACAAAGAAATATTTTTTGAAATTTTTAGAGGGAAATAATGTAATAACTTCAAGTCAATATAATCAAGCTATTAATAATTTTGATACTCCATATTTCCAAGTACTCCATACTCCATATTTTACTGAATATACAATTAATAAATTAATGGAAAAATATCAAAAATATGTGTTTGCAGGTGGATTAAAAGTATACACTACAGTATCTCCTTACTGGAACTCGGTTGCACAATCAATTGTTACTGCAGATATACAGAAATATATAGTCCCTGTAGGAGGATCAGACGCTGCGTTTGTTGCAGATAATCCTCAAACAGGAGCAATAATTGCAATGGTAGGAGGTGGAAATTATGCACAAGAGCAAATAAATATGGCAGATGTTCCAGAACAACAAGGATCTGCTATGAAACCCTTAATATATATTAAAGCTTTTGAAATGGGATATTCTCAAAATACTCAAATTGATGATTCTCCGGTTTGTTATGGAAATTATTGTCCAACAGATTATGAGGGATATACTGTAGGATGGGTAACTATCGCTAGAGCTATTAACCAATCAATTAATATTCCTGCAATTAAAATGCTTGCAAGAATAGGCTATCAAAACGGTCTTGATATGCTACTAAAGGAAGGTATAAAGCTTAATACTAAAATTTACTATGGATTACCTCTAGTTTTAGGTGCAGCAGGAATACCTGTTGTAAGAATGGTAGGGGCATATAATGCACTTAATAATGGTGGTCTTTATGCACAATCAACACCTTTTCAAAAAATAGTTTATAAAGGGCAGGTTTTATATGATATAACTAAGATTCCACATCCTAGAATTATTAATGCAAATGATGCAGCAGAGATGGATACAGTATTAGGTGATACTGCACTAAAACAACCTCTATATGGATACTATACATACTATTATTCTGTACAGGGAAGACCTTATGGTTCTAAAGATGGTACCAGTAACGGTCCTAGAGATATAACAGATTATATGTTCATTCCTCAAATAACTACTGGTGTTTGGGCTGGAAATATAAATGATTCTCTGATGGGACAAAATGCAGTAGGAGCATTTCAAACTGGGCCAATAGCACATTCATTCATAATGGATTATATACAACAAAATAACCTTCCTGTAGTAAATTACCCATCATATACATTGCCTACACTAAATGCTGAAACCTCAAGGATCCCCTAATTATATAAACAATATTCTTCATTAGATATATTTGAAACAATTATACTGAAGTTTGTGTATATACTACTTATGAGTGGTTATGCAATTTTAAGTATAGATAAAAATTCTATTCAAAAACTAGATAAATATATTCCAGAGATTTCAAAATTAAGAAGAAATATATGGATTAAAACATATGTAAATAATGATCTTGGTATTACAGAAAATAAAGTTATCGAAAATTTTAGAGAATTTAATGAAGAGGTTGAAAAATATAAAGAATATATATATAAAATAAAAAATTTCTCTTATTTTTTTATTGCACTAGATAATAACAAATTAATAGGATTTTCTATAGCTAAAAAAAGATTCTATAAAAAATCTATAGATACATTATTTGTAGATGATCAATATCAGGGGAATGGATTAGGTTCAAAACTTATGGATAAAATGATAAAAAAACTAAATTCTCCCAAAATTTATGTCGATGTTATTTCATATAACAAAAAAGCCATAAATTTCTACAAAAAACATGGGTTTTCTTATTTAAATAAACACAGACCAATAATACTGGATAGAATAACCCCATGGATATTTGTCCCCCAGATAAGAATGAGGCGAACTATTTAAATGGTTTTAATTAAAAGTATAAAATATTTTATTAACCTTTTAGTTTATACAATTTTGCTCCATATTCATATTTATAAAGGGAATAATTTTTTTTCAGGAAGGAATCAAAACCCTTAATTGTATAGCCATCATTATAAAAAAGTATTACATATGGCCTATTTTTTTCTAAACTTAATAAAAGTTCCCTTTTATCATTATTACTACTACCATAAATAAAGTCCGCTGTATAGAAATGAGTTGTATAGGATCCTGTCATATAATATACCCAAGGAAAATTTGCAGCTATAAATATATCCTTATTCTTAACATTAAGAGTATCTAAAAGACTTGCCATTTTATAATTGATATTCGCAGTATATATTCTCTTTTCATGTACAACATTTGTATTGTATGGGAAAGTATCAAAATATTGAGTTCTTGTTATACTTCCTAGGGAATACTCTATAAAGTTAGAATAAAAAGGGAATGTATTTGAGAAATTATCATATACTTGCCAAGATAACTCATTTCTGAAAAAATATTCTCCTAATAAAAATACTACAAAAATCGTGCTTAAAGATATTATTAATGATTTTTTTAAATTCCAATTTCTGAAATTATATATAATATAGGCAAAAAAGATTGATACAGCCGGAAGAATCTGTATTATATAATGAATATATGGTCTTCCTGTAAGAAGGATAACAAATAGATCAGAAGACAGCCAAAGAGTGAAAAATATATAATCAATATTTATTTTCCCCTTTTTATATAAAGAATAGGATGCCAATAATATTATAAAATATACCAATAGATTTATATATGTATATGATATTCCATAGAAATGATTAAATATTGCTACATAAGAAAAATTTGAAGTAAAGGTATATTTTATTGTATTTCCGATATTTCCAATTGAAATCTCATATAACAGAAATAATACTACTGGAGTTATTATCCCTAGTCCATAGATAAAACTTTTTTTGAAAAAGTCCAAGAATTTGTATGTAAATAACATATAAAATATTAGAAAAATTCCATCAAATATTACAGGGACTTTAATTAAAAATCCTATACCTAGAATAATACCTGCCAAATATATATATTTATAAATATTCTCTTTTAAAAAAAATATGTATATAGATAAGGTTGAAAATAGAATAAATATTGTCTCTACATTAGCACCATTACTATGTATAAAATCTGTTCCCAATAGTATAGTTAGTACAAACATTGAAATCAATCCAATATCTCTATTAAACCTAATTTCACAAATCTTATAAATCAGGTATTCTGTTATTAAGGCACATACTAAGGAGATAAATTGAATTGAGAACATTAATGATAAGGGTAATTTTTCAAGAAGAGCATATAGGTAATATATAATTAGAGGTTTATTATCTATTATTGTTTTATATAATATACCTCCATGATTTATAGATTCTCCAATTGCTGAATATATGCCTGTATCCGTATACCAATATGGTTGGAAAAAATCTGGAATTCTTAAAATAATAGTTAGTATGAAGGGTAAGAATTTAAAATATTTTTTCATTAGTAGTTTATTTTACTATAAACAGAGAAGAATCTTCAATAAATAAGGAAAGGAGCCAATTTATGGCTCCTTATAAAATTATATAACTCTTCTAATCTCCGTAACTTAACATTAAAATCTTGCATAAACATAGATTTAAAATAATAAAATATTTTTTCGAGTTATACCGGTTTACTCTTAATTAAGATACTAGTTCTTATAAATTAAATTAACATTAAAAATTCAATATGTTATACTGTCTTTGAAATGAGTAATAATACATATAATACAATAATATTAGGTTCCGGCCCTGCAGGATTAACAGCTTCTATATATGCATCTAGATCAAATCTCAATCCTTTACTTTTAGAGGGAGATACCCCTGGAGGTCAGCTTACTATTACAACATTAGTAGAAAATTTCCCTGGATTTAAGAATGGAATAATGGGGCCTCAACTTATGATGGATATGAGGGATCAGGCAAAAAATGTTGGAGTTGAAATACGTACAGAAAAAGTAGTAAAGGTTAATCTATCAATATATCCATTTTCAATACAAACAGAAAAGGAAGAATATTTTACTAAATCTCTTATAATATCAACAGGAGCAAGTACCCGTTGGCTTAATGTTGATGGAGAAGAAAGATTAATGGGGAAAGGTGTATCTGGATGTGCTACGTGTGATGGACCATTTTTTAAAGATAAACAGTTAATAGTTGTAGGTGGTGGTGATTCAGCTATGGAGGAAGCTTTATTCCTTACAAAGTTTGCATCAAAAGTAACCTTAGTCCACAGGAGAGATGAATTTAGAGCTTCTAGTGTAATGCAAGATAGAGTAAAGAAAAATCCCAAAATAGAAATTCTATTCAATTCAGAAATTAAAAAAATTAATGGAACAGAAAAAGTCGAAAGTGTAGATTTATTTAATAATAAAGATAACAAAGAATATAAATTAGGAATTGATGGAGTATTTATTGCAATAGGACATAACCCTAATACCGAAATTTTTAAAGACCAAATAGATATAGATGATAATGGTTATATAAAAGTAAAAAATTTTACAGAGACAAGTAAGGAAGGTGTATTCGCTGCAGGAGATGTCTCTGATCCAAAATATAAACAAGCTATCTCTTCAGCAGGAATAGGCTGTATTGCAGCAATCGATGCACTACATTTCTTAGAAGATAGAAATCTTTTATAAATATCTTAATATGTAATGATTCTTAAATTTCCTTAAAACTACAGGAATTTTATCTTTCAAACTTTTTTCCGAAAGTGGCTTCCCAGAAAATGAAATTACTTTTATTTTAGATTTATTAAAAGTATATATTTTCTTATTTACACCCAAAACTTTTATATTATTACCAGAAACAGATTTCACAATTCCAATAATTGGAGCAATATATTTATCTTTATGATGCAGAGATTCAGATAAATTGTGCCTATAACCATAAAATCTTAAATGAGATCCATATATAGACCCTAGTGAGAATGCCACAAAAATAATTAATGCCAGTACTATTCCTGCTAGAAGTGATATTATAAAAATTTTATCTTGTTTTTCCATAATCCTTTTATTTTTAATAAATCAAATATAATTATTGCCCCTGAAATTAATATTAAAATATAAGATATATTAGAGCTTATTTGAAATATTGCAATTAAGATAATAAAGAATGAAATTGCAGCTAAAAGACCCCCTAAAAAAGGATATATATATAAATAATATTTTCTATTTTTATCAATTTTAGATAAAACATGAATATTAAAATCATTTTTAACTTTAAATTTTTCTAAATTTTTAAATATAATCTTTAATTTCATTTTTTAAAAATTCCTTTGCTCTTTTTATTCTTGTCTTAACTGTATTTATTGGGATTTTTAGTATTTGAGAGATTTCTTCATACTTAAAACCCTCCATATAATACATTAAAAGAACTATTCTATATTTTTTATCTAATTTATTTAATCCTTCTTGTACAATATCATCATAATCATTATTAATCATCCTATCGTCAACAACATCATAATTTAAACTAATAAGTTTCCTTTCCTTAAGCTTATTATATACTGAATTCTTTGCTATTGTAAAAATCCAAGTAGAAAATTTAGCTTTTGAGGGATTAAATGAAGATATCTTAAAATAAACTTTTACAAAAACATCTTCCGTTATATCTTCACAATCTTCTCTTTGTGATAGATACCTCATAACAAAATTATATATTCTGTCTTTATATCTATCCATTAAAATTTCAAAGAACTTGACATCTCCAGTCTCTTTAAATTTTAGAGTGAGCTCTTCATCCGATAAATCCATGTACATATATCTATACAATAAAAAAAAGATTTTTGTTTCAAAATAAAAATATGAAACAATTATAACTTATTAATTGTATATAGTTAATATGGAAAATAAAAAAGAAATAACAAACAAAGAACCTAAGATAAGTAAAGATTTAAAAATCATCATCTTCCTAATATATGTTATAGTAGCAATAGTTTTTCTATTGATTGGATATTTTGTCCATGGAATAGGGAATAAAAACTATTACTATATATATAGAAGGAATATGCAATCTCACAAAAGATTGCATAAAAATACAAAAAAGAATATTGCAATATCTGATTTGAAAGGTAATATATCCAATTTAAAAAATGGAACATTTAATATAGGAAGCACTACTGTATTAATGAACAAATTTACAAAAGTTTATAACAATGGCAATTTAGTAAAAATAAGTACTCTTGCAAATTCAGATACGGTTAATGTTATTGGTGAAAAATTAAATGGTAAGTTTATAGCAAGATTTATTATACTTTAATTCGTTTCACTACTAATTGAAATCATTCTTCTAGAAATTGTTTTTTCGGGATCCTGTATTGTTAGAACGCCGTAATAGATTCCATCAATAGATACAAGTACTCTAAATTCATATTTAACAATTTTTCCTCCAATATGATATGCGCAATCTGAACTCCATAAATAATCTTTACCTGGTTCTTTCTTTAAATCTATGGTTTTACTATTTATCTTTCCAACAACACCTGGGGTTAAAAAGAATTCTGGCCCGATTTGTCCCATAAATTTTCTGTCTTGATCTTGAGAAGTTACTTCTTCTGATATACAGGAGACTTGATATGTTTCGCCTCCTACTTCAACTAATATCTGTCCATCCTTATCAAATGGATATATACCTTCCTGTTGTTGATCAATTTCAATAAACATAATTTATAATATGGAATAAAATTTTTTAATATCTAAAACCTAAAACCTTATAAAACAGAGTCCAAAGATTAAACTTCAAAAATTCTAGATTATAATTATAGAGGTAAGTTACAGGAAATGCATATAAAGTTCCATTAGCTGTACCTATATATATCTCATTATCTACTAAAGCAGGATTAGCACCTGAAAATTGAGCCATTTTTCCAACACCGAATCTATGAACTCCTAATACATCTCCATTTGATGCTTTTACTGCATAAAAATTTTCAAATTCATCCCCGAAATACAGAATACCATGAGAATAAACTGCTCCATCTTTTACTGCTCCATAAACTTTTATTACCCAGTTAATTTTTCCATTATTAATATTAAATGAATAAAATTTTCCTCCTCCAATTGGATCTCCTACATATATAGATTTTCCTACTATTATTGAATTTGCAGTTTCCATTGCCATAGGATTTGATCCAAACCCTATTATATGATCCCAAATAATTTCCCCAGTTCTTTTTGATAAAACATATAGCACTTCATAAAATTTATTTGGAGTAGGGGATAATGCTTCTCCTGATATTACTAGATACTTTGAATTAGATGATGGAGAACAATCTGTAATACCTCCGTAAGATTGAGGCATTGCCCTTTGCCATAATATCTTTTTGGTAACAACATTTATAGCTGCAACATACTGTGTTTGCATCGGAAGACCTTCTCCAAAGTATGCGACATTTCCAGAAAGATTTATTGATGACATAGATACGTATCCTTTAATATTATCTACCCAGTTAACTGATCCTGTTTTCGCATTTATAGAATAAAAATGTTTTCCTCCATTAGCCACATATATACTACCCTTTTTATATGCAAAAGATGGCATATCTTCTCCCAAAGTTGGTTTCATCCAAATAACCTTTCCTGTAGACGCACTTAATGCATAAATTCCATTACTACCAGATCCCCTAGCTATACTATTAATCCCGGTTTTACTTACAGATTTTGATGTAGTTTTGAATAAATTATTTCCAGTTCCAACATAAACCATTCCATGGACAACTAAAGGTTGAGTCATAACTGAATTATTAGTTTTTGTCTTCCAGATAAGTTTACCTGTTTTTGCATTAAGAGCATAAACATAAAAATTATTATCTCCGAAATAAACTACCCCGTTAACAACTGTAGGTGTTGATATTATCATATTCTGTGCACCTTTTACCATATCTGTATATTGAAAGTATTTATTTATTACACCATTTCCATATACATAATTACGAGAACTATTCATTCCTTGTTCTTTAAGTGAATTATTAAAAGATACTATTGTATTAGTATCAGGATAATATCTATAAGAAGCGATTTTTATTATGATTGCAAGAAGCAGTAATACTATAAATGCTACTATATATTTCAATGCCCTAATTTGACTTTTCATTATGTGGTATTATATAGATATACATTAAAAAAATCAATATATAACATTACTATATCAATAAATATTTTTAATTTATGGGCAAACAGATAATAATTATAGGACTTATAATTGTTTTATTGGGAATAATAATTTTAATATTCCAAAAATTAAATATAACTAATATTCCTGGAAATTTTTACTTCAAAAAAGGGAACTTTTCTTTCTATTTTCCCCTTACATTCTCAATTATTGCATCAATTATTATATCAATAATAATATACCTTATTTCAAAACGTTGATTTTAATAGATTGAATAAATTCTAAAATATAGCTATAATATGTCCCAATAATGAATAAGGTAGAAGTAGAAAATAATACAACACAAGATCTTATAGAACTATTTGATAATACTGTAGAATCTATACTGTCTGGAGAATATTCCGGGTTTGGTGTAATAATAGAGAATAGACCTGAAGGTAAAGTTATAGTTTATCAAAATCCTCACACACCCAATAGAGTAGTAGTATCAAAAATTGAATCTGGGACAAAAGAGGAGTCATTAATTCGCATAGGTGAAATGAATAATGCCCATCCATTTGAAAGAGACCCTCTTTTTGAAGCAGTTATTGATCCTCGAGGAGATTTAATTGAATTTACTAAATGTGGTATCAGAATAGCACCAGATAATATACCCAAATCTATTCAAATTTTTATTCAAATTTTAGAAAAACAAAGGCAAAACTTACCTAAAGATGATTTAATAAGCAAATTTATTCCCTATTTAAAAAGATACGCTCCACAAAGTGAATAAAAAGATCTATTCAAAAGAGATAATTAGAAGATTAAAAATAAAATACCCTGAATCAAAAATTGCACTAAAATACACTACTCCGTTTGAGCTTCTTGTTGCAACAATTTTATCAGCTCAATGTACTGATAAACGGGTAAACGAAGTAACAAAAAATTTATTTAATAAATATAAAAGTATAGAAGATTATGCCAATTGTGATATAAGAGAACTTGAAAAAGATATATACTCAACAGGTTTTTACAGAAATAAAGCAAAAAATATTAAAAAATTAGCTCAGGAGATAATAGAAAAACATAATAAGAATTTTCCAGATGACATAAATAGTCTTATAAAGCTTCCAGGAATAGGAAGAAAAACTGCTAATGTATTTCTATCAAATTATCATAATAAAAATATAGGGGTCATAGTTGACACTCATATGATACGAATTTCAAATCTTTTGGGACTTGTAAAAAATAAAAGAAATGCAGAAATAATTGAAAAAGAACTAAATGATATAATTCCTAAAAAAGATTATCTTGTATTCTCTAACTTAATAATATCTTTGGGAAGGGATATTTGTATTGCAAGAAAGCCAAAATGTGAAATATGTCCTCTAAATGATATTTGTCCATCTTCAAAAACAAAAAAAACCTTACTAAGCTAGAGGGTGAGGAAAAGCTTAGTAAGGAAGATTTGAAAAATCCTCTTTAAGAGTATACCCCATAGATTAAAATAAGATTAAAATATTTGCACAAAAATTTCTAATCTGTTACATTGATAAAAGAGGTGTAATATGATTAAAACAATAGATAAAAATTTACAAACAAATTATATTCCTTTCTTAAATTATATCCCTCAGTCTTTAGTTATAGAGAATAAAATTCCATATTTCCTAGAATTCGAATATAAGACAGAAGAGAGAGTAGAACTCCAAGATACAGTCATATCAGATACTTTTAAAGAAAGAGTTGATCCATATGCAGGACATTCAACATTAATTTCTAAAAGAAGAAGTCTTCGGCCTCAGCCAGATTTGGAAAAAGGAGAATATGAAAAATCTCAATCATGCCTTTTTGATGATTTGGAAAAAGTTGCACATCCATACAGAGAATTTAGTGAAATAAAAACTCTGATAGCACCTAACCCTTTTGCCTTTAATCCAGGATTTCATGATATTGTATTTACTAAAGATCATATAGAAATGATTGAAGAGATAGAAGAGGCACATATATATGGTATATTAAAAACACTCAGAATGAGAGCTCAAGAAATAAAAAAGAATAAAGGTATAGATCAGCTTGATATGGGAATGAATTTTGGTACCAGTAAACTTAAATATTCTTCAGGTGCATCTCAACCTCATCTTCATGCACAAATTGGAGCTGTATATAAAAACGGATTTATGCCTACATCAGATAGAATCAGTTATGTAAATAAAAAATTCTTAGAAATAGGTATTGATTATGAAGAGTTATATATGGAAGCAAGTGAAAAATCAGAGCTTTTCATATTAAAAAATGATGATTTTATACTATTCGCTCCATTCTCACCAAGATTTAAAGATGAAATTCATATAATATCAAAAGATAGGAATATTCCTAATATAACAGTTTTAACAGATTCTCAACTTAATAGTTTATCTCAGCTCTTATTCAAAGCAATAAAAGGACTTAGAGAATTAAAATTCGAAAATGAAAAAGGAGAATTAACAGATGCAGGAATAGATAGTTTTAATATTGAGTTTTTAGGGTTAAGGTTTCAAGAAGAAAGCGGAAGGATGTTAATACAGATTATACCAAGAGAAAGTGAAATTGCTTATTCAGAACTTTTGGAGAGATTCATAATTGATAGAACTCCAGAAGTTACATCAAAATATTTAAGAACAATAATATAATATGAACAAATTAAAAATATTATACGTAGCAGCTGAAGTATATCCATATGCAGGAGTAGGTGGACTTGGCCAGGTAGCATATTTTTTAACAAAGCAATTAAAAAAACAGGGATCTGATGTAAGAATAATGATGCCAAAATACGGAAGTATTGATGAAGAGACATACCCTATGGAAATGCTTTATGAAGGAGTAAAAATTCCAACAGAATCTGGAAGAGAAGTAATTTGTAATATAAAAGAATATAAAGATCCAAAAGATAAAGATTCACCTATCGTATACTTTTTAGAAAATATGGAATTCTATGAGAAAAGATCTAATGTATATGGATACATGGATGATGACATAAGATTTTTGCTTCTTTCAAAGGGAGTAATAGAATTTTTAAAAAAATCAGACTGGATTCCAGATGTAATCAATTGTGCCGATTGGCATACAGGACATATACCTAATATACTAAAATCTGACTACAGTAAAGATAAAAAATTAAGAAATATTGCTACAGTATTTAGTATTCACAATATAATGCACCAGGGAATGATTGATCACAGGAATGCTACTGATCTTGATTTTGATAATGGAAAAGATGATATAGCAGACCTATTTGACCCAAAACTTAAAAAACAAAATTTTGTAAGGAGAGCAATAATCTACTCAGATATAGTAACAACTGTATCTGAAACATACTCAAGGGAAATATTAACAGAAGAATATGGAGAAGGACTAGAACATCTTTTAAGAGAAGTTAGAACTAAGCTTGTTGGAATCTTAAATGGAATTGATTACACATATATGAACCCGGAAACTGATACAAACATCATAGCAAACTATAACTCCAAGACATTTATAAGAAGGCAAATAAACAAAGAGGATTTACAAAAAGAATTTAATCTAGAAGTATGTAATAAGCCTGTGGTTGGTATGGTAACAAGGTTAGATAACCAAAAGGGATTAGATTTAGTTATGGATATTATTGAAACTGCGATAAAAGAGCTAAATATACAATTCATAATAATTGGAGGAGGCGATTCAAAATATATAAGATACTTCTCTGATCTTGAAAGAGAATATCCCAAAGTAGTTGGAACTCATTTGATGATGGATTTCACTCTTCCTAAAAAAGTTTTTTCTGGTGCTGATCTTGTACTTCTTCCTTCAAAATTTGAACCTTCAGGAATAACACAGATGGAAGCAATGAGGTATGGATGTATTCCTGTTGCAAGAGCAGTAGGGGGACTCTCCGATTCCATAGAAAATTTCGATATGATTTCTAAAAAAGGAAATGGCTTTCTATTCCATGAATATAATCCATATGCATTAATGATGGCACTTACAAGAGCTATCGAGAATTATAAAAATGAAGAAATCTGGAAAGAGATTGTGCAATCTGCAATGGAAAAAGATTTCTCGTGGGAACAGTCATCTTTGAAGTACATAGATGTTTACAGAAGAGCAATTAATAGGCATAATGGAAAAGAGGAAACTAAAGAAGATGTAATTTATCATATGTATATGTTATGAATTGGGTAAACTATATTTATATATACCAACCCCCCACACAAAAAAAAGATATCCTAGAAAAAGTTATGGATCAAAGTTATAGACCTATACTTAATCTATTATTAGAAAATCCTCAATCACATATAAATATTAATGTAAATGCAGGGTTAATAGAAATGTTCTCAAGAAATAATGGAGACGACATCATAGAAAAATTAAAAGCTCTTCTTAATAGAGGGCAAATAGAGATTTCTGAAACATCTGCATATCAGGCTTTTCTCCCTATGATACCTAAAGATGAAATAAAAAGACAGATTCAAAGAAACCACAGTATAATGAAATCCTTTTTAGGAGATAATTACCAGCCTCAAGGTTTTTTCTCTCCATCAATGGCATATACAGATACAATCTTTAATATAGTTAAGGAATTTGGATATAAATGGATTATACTTGATGAGAATGTTCTGAAAGATAGATATATACTTAAACATGATCGAATTTATACTCACGATGGGTTAAACATTTTTATAAGAGACAGAGCTCAAAGTTTTAAAATAATGTCATATAACATTGATAATAACCAAGAATTAATCACAGACCTTAATAAAACATTTTCTCAAGAAGAATTTTTGATAACAGCAATAGATGGAGAAACATTTGGACACCATAGAGTAGGGTATGAGAGAATACTTTTTTATATATATAACTCTAATAAAATCAACTCCTACCTTCTCTCAGACATACCTGACATAATAGATAAAAAGGAAGAAATACAACTTCAAGAAAGTAGTTGGATACTTCCATCAAAAAATGAAAGAATATTTGAAAGATGGTATTCTAAAAATAATTTAATACAGAAAAAGCAATATGAACTCTTGAATCTAGCTATTAAAACAATTCAAGGATCAAAATATAGAATTGATGATCCTCAAATTGTAAATAAAGATATTCGAAATATAAAGACAAGTGAGAAAACATGGTTACAATCAAGATATTTATTAGATGAAGCAATGTATCAAGATCAATTTTTCTTCTCTTCTGCAAGACCAGCTTGGAGCATGGATCTTATAGAAAAAGGAGCCTATCTTCTATCTGAAGTAGTGAGATTAACTCCAGATGCAGATAAATTTGATAAAAATAAAAGTAGAAAACTCTATCAAGATATAGTACTCACTGGAATAAAGTGGCAAAAGGAAAACACTATTACAAAAATGGTAAAACAATTCTTTGAGGATGAAAGGCCTGAACAAGGGGAATCCTTAGCTCCTAAGCTTTCTCATGAAGAATATTTAAAAGTATTAAAAAGATTGACTATAAACATGAAAAATTCTGCAAAAGCAGAAGACTATGATATAGCTCAAAGCTTTAAAGAAAGAATAAATGAACTTAAAAAGAATCAAGAAAGTTAGTATAATAAAAATATGATATGGGCTAATTTATTACATATATACCAACCTCCGACTCAAGACAAAGATATGCTTGATAGGATAACAGAAGAATCTTACAAGAAGATTATCTCAGGGTTGAAAGAAAATCCAAGAGGTAAACTTACTATCAATATGAATGCCTCTTTAACTGAGCTTTTTGAAAAATATAAATACAATGATGTATTAGATGATATAAAATATCTTCTTTCAAATGGCCAAATAGAGATAACAGAATCTGCAGCTTATCATGCATTTCTGCCTCTTATTCCAAAAGAAGAAGTAATAAGGCAAATAAATCTAAACCATATAATTAATAAACGAATTTTAGGTGATGTATATAACCCCACAGGATTTTTTGCTCCTGAATTAGGTGTATCTCCTGCTGTAGCTAAAATAGTTTCAGATATGGGATATAAATGGATGCTTTTTGATGAACTTGCATTTGACCAAAAGAAGGGAAAAATAAAATACGACAGAATATATTATGTAGATGGGACAAATCTCATTGGATACTTTAGAGAAAGAGAGATAAGTTTTAAAATACTATCTGCCCAAGTTGAAAGTGGAGATATATTTTTATCAGAAATAAAGGATATAATCTCTGATAAAAGATTCCTTGCAACAGCAATGGATGGAGAAACTTTTGGGCATCATAGACCAGGACTAGAACTTTTACTCTACGATATATTCAAATCTAGAGCAATACAATGTGAAGAATATCAAAATTTAGATCAATTTTTCCACAAAAAAGATACAGTTAATATAAATGAATCCACTTGGGCACTTATACCAATAGAGCTAACAAGAAGCCAACCTTACGAAAGATGGTTTAACAAAAGCAATGAAATACATGTAAAACAATGGACTCTAACCTACTTTGCTATAGATATGGTAAATAAATCTAAATATAAAGTAGATGATCCTATGTTTACAAATAAAAAAGGAAAATTAAATAAAAATCAAAAACAGTGGTTGAAAGCAAGGTATATGCTTGATAAATCTCTACATTCTGATCAATATTGGTGGGCATCAGCAAGACCTTGGTGGAGTATAGACATGATAGAAAGAGGTGCAAATGAGCTAATGACAAGTATTTTGCTTCTTCCAGAAGTTGATGCTAAAATAAAAAATAAAGCTGAAGATATATATAAAGATATAGTATTTTCTGCATTTAGATGGGAAAGAGAAGATATTGTAGGTCAAACTGTAGCTAACTATGATGAAGAGACCACCGAGATGATACAAACGAAATCTTTAGATGCTGATCCTAAGGAATATGATAAAGTAATAAATCATTTAAGAAAACAAATGCTTGAAGCATCAGATAAGGAAAATTACATAAAAGCCTTAGAGTATAGAAAAAGAATAGAATCGTTAAGGCAAAAACAAAAAGAAATAATAAAGAATAAACATGGAAAGAAAAATTAAGGTATTATTTATAGCATCTGAGTTAACTCCTATTGTAAAAGTTGGAGGCCTTGGAGACGTAGCAGGATCATTGCCCAAATATCTCAAAAAGTATATAGATATTGAACTTGTTATACCTAGCTATAAAAGTATTTCAGAAAAGTTACCTACACTTCCAGATTCAGATGTAAAAATTAATTATATCGATATTCCAGAATTTTTCTCATCTAGGGATAATATTTATGGATATCAAGATGACCCAATTCGTTTTGCAAATTTCTCAAGAGAAGTTGTTGAAAGAATAGAAAAAAAAGAATTTGGAGAAGTTGATATAGTACATGTAAATGATTATCATACATCCTTAATACCTTTACTTATAAAAGATAAAAAATTAAAAATAAAATCAATTCTTTCTATACATAACCTGGGCCCTGCATACCAAGGAAGGTACTCTCTAGATTTATTGGATCATTTAAATTTGAAACTAGACCACTTAACAATAGATATAGATAAGTCAGATAATGAAATAAACCCTCTATTACAAGGGATACTAAATTCAGATATAGTATCCACAGTATCACCTACATACGCTAAAGAGATTCTTACAAAAGAATATGGAGGTGAACTGAATGATTTCCTAGAACTTAGAAAAAACAAGCTTTTTGGAATACTCAACGGAATAGATTATGAGTTTTTTAATCCTGAAACAGACAAAAACATTTATTGTAACTACAACTTAGAAAATTACAAAATGGGTAAAATGGAAAATAAAACAAAGCTAATATCTGAACTCCATTTAAATTTTAATCCAGAAAACCCTTTATTTTCATTTGTAGCAAGATTAGACTACCAAAAAGGTATAGATATTTTAATATCTTCAATAAAAACATTAAAAAACAAGAATATACATTTTCTAATATTAGGAACAGGAGCAAAAGATTTTGAGAATGAATTGCAGACATTGGAAACTGAAGATAAAAATATGTTTGCGATGATAGCGTTTGATGCAGTTCTTGCAAATAAAATTTATGCCGGATCTGATGGGCTTATAATACCTTCAAGATATGAGCCGTCAGGACTAACACAAATGATTGCAATGAAGTACGGAACATTGCCAGTTGTAAGGTCTACTGGAGGATTACATGACTCAGTGTTTAATTTACAAACAGGATTTGTATTTGAAAATTATTCTGCACTAGATCTTACTAATACAATAAATGAAGCATTATCAGTATATAACAATAGGCACCAGTGGGATGACATGATAAATAATGCTATGAAAGCAGATTTCTCATGGTACAATTCCTCGCAAAAATATATAGTGCTGTACAATAAAATCCTAGAAGATTAAAATATTTTTTATATACATACCGACTTGACCCATAGAGTTTTCTATTGTATAATTACCTGTTTATGATTATAGAAAAAGATTTACAACAACAAGAAAGACTTCCTGATGAATTAGATTTAGAAGAAAGGAATAGAATATCAAAAATGTTAGGAGCAATTTATGTTGGTCCAATAAATGATATGGGCAATACTCTTGCCACAATAATAAACAAGGAGGGAGAAGAGGAAACAATTATGGTTAATCTTGCAGGAAGAAAGATAAATAGAGAAAAGTATACCAAAACTATACCTGGCAAGGATATTGGAGATCCAATATTAGTAAAACTAAAAGATGGAAAATATAGATTTTTACTCCCAGATGGATCATACCTAGAAAATCTAGAAGATGGAAAAATACATGAGTTTGGTAGTGCATATCCTTTTGATGGACAGTATGCAAGGATAAGGATAAAAACTGAAGACAATAAACAATATGAAAGGCTGATTAGAAAGGATGGACAATTTGCATCAGGAAGCTTCAGAGAAATTTATCCTCCTTCATGTGGAATATCAAAAGCAATATTAGATACAGGAGAGGTTGTCTATATTAATTCCAAAACAGGAAAAATTATAAGAGATGATATTGAAAGTGGAAGAGAGTACTCTGATGATGGAACAGATATGCCATTTGTAGTAATACGCAAAAGAGGGAAAGATTGGTTTATGGATAAAAATGGACATGTAAGGTATGATTTGGGTGGCTTTGAATCAGCAAAAACTGTACGTAATGGAATATCTTTAGTTAGAATTGATGGATTATACCGTTTACTAAATCTTAATGATGGATCCTATATAAAACTTGAAAATGGTTCCACATTTTTCGATAATGCAAACTCCTTTTCAGAAGGGTTTACTGGAGTAGAAAAAAATGGACAATGGTATATTATTGATAAAAGTGGAAAAATTATAAAGAGCGGACTCAAAGGTGTAAGATCCTTTCACGAAGGATACTGCATTATAGACAAAGGTGATGGAATCTATTTAATCAATACAGATGGCACAGAAATAGCAGGACCATATACTGATATAAATGGTATTTCCGATGGATTTTTTGCTCTTAAAGTAGGATATTCTGAATGGAGGATCGGAAATATAGATGGCACAACTTTACCAGGGATTTTTCATGATGCGGGGAAATTTAAAAATGGTGTAATGAAAGTTGCAATAAAAAAAGAGGATGGATCAGTCTGGGGAGCATATATAAATAAAAAAGGAGAATCTGTTTTTACTCCTTATAAATTATAATTTCTTAATTAAAGGAAAATATTCTGTTTCTCTGATATTGGATAAATTTGCAAGCAGCATAAATAATCTTTCAAACCCAATCCCGAAACCTCCTGTAGGAGGCATACCATATTCTAGAGCTTCTATGAAATCCATATCCATCATTTGAGCCTCATTATCACCATTATCTCTCATAACCTGCTGTTCTTTAAACCTTTCATACTGATCTTGAGGATCATTTAACTCAGAAAAGGCATTCCCAAGTTCAAACCCCATTATAAGAACTTGAAATCTCTCTACTATTTTAGGATTATCACTATGTTTTTTCGCAAGAGGAGAAATTTCAATTGGATGATCAGTTAAGAAAATAGGTCCTTTTATATTAGGTCTAACTAATTTTTTATAAATTCTATCAATCCATCTGTTTTTATCAGCATACTCATCATCTTCAAGCCCTATTTCCAGACCTTTTTCTCTTAATTTTTCCTTTGTATCATATACATTAAGGTCACAACCATATTTTTTCATTAAATCAAAATACTTTTCTCTCGGCCATGGAGGAGTAAAATCTATTTCATCTTCTCTGTATTTGAATTTTAGTGTTCCAAATGTTTTCTTTAACATATATGTATACATCTCTTCTATAAAATCCATAAGTTTCAAATAATCTGCATATGCCCAATAAAATTCCATCTCATTGAATTCTTGTAAATGCTGCATACTCATACCCTCATTTCTAAAAACTTTTCCTATTTCAAAAACTTTATCATAACCTGCTACAATAAGTCTTTTTAAGGGAAGTTCTAAAGATATCCTTAAATAAAGATCTTCATCTAATGAATTATGATGTGTTATAAAAGGTTCTGCTTCAGCTCCTCCAAAAACCAACTCTAAGGTTGGGGTATCCACTTCTAAAAAACCTTTTGATTTCAAAAACTCTCTACATGAATCTATAAACACAGATTTTAATCTCAATTTTTCCTTCAACTCCTTATTTGATATCAAATCTATATATCTTTTTCTTATCTTTTCCTCTTCATCTTGAATACCAAAATATTCAGAAGGCAGAGGCCTTAAAGATTTGGATATTATTCTGTAAGATTTTACATCTATAGTTATTTCCCCGACCTTTGTTTTAAAAAGTGATCCGTAAGCTTCAATAAAATCGCCAATATCAAAGATATCTAAATTTTCGAAATCTTTGGTATTTTTACTTGATAAAAAAAGCTGTATTTTTGAAGAATCATCTTCTATATCAAAAAATGATATCTTTCCATGATCCCTAATATTAATAATTCTTCCTGTAACAAAAAAATCTTTACCTTCAAGTTTAGTGAAGTTATCTTTTAAATATTTATTCTCTTTATCTTTATTAACCCTAGCAGGATAAGGATCTATTCCTAATTTTTTAATCTTATCTAATTTTTCAAGTCTTATTTTTTTTAACTCCTCTAATGTTGCCATGACTACAAGTATAACTTATATCAGCTATAATTTTCAATTAAAATTATAGAAATAAAGAATATAATATGATATAATCAAAACTCATAGAATTAGCCTATAAACCAAAACATGTCAAAAGAATTAATTTCGCCAGAAATAACTTCTGCCTTAATAAAAGAAGAAATAACAAATCCTAAAGGAGAAGAGCCTCTTTCTAAAAGTCAGACTGAGAAAGTAAAGAGAATATTATCCTCACTATTACCAAGATTAGCTCCAGCAATAGTAAGCCTTGGAACAGAGATTTATGGATTCGCTAAATTTACACCTCAAGAAATAAATCAAGGAGACCCATTTGTAATTGGTGCAATTACAGGCATAGCCACAATCTTTGCTTTATTGGGATATAGACGCAATAGAGATAAAGAAGAATTAAAGTGGAATCCTCATTCATTGTTTAGAAAAATGAAGAAAGAGAAACTAATACCCGGAGATGGTGAAATAGAGGAAGTTGACTTAGAAACCATAGAATGTGCATCAGAAATTTTAACTTATTCTGGAATAGAAGATAATCCATTTGAAGAAAAAGAAGATACTGTGCTAACCATAGTAACCCCTATTAATGATGATATTATAGAAGAATTACTTAATAATAATGATGAGCGTGAAAATCTAATAAAAATGGGGAAATTTGCAAATAAAATTTGTTTACTATATCCTTCTCGAAAAGCCAGGAAAAAAGCACTCTACCAGTATTTTAATAAAAAAGAATTGCCAAAAACAAAGATGAAGCAACAAATGATAAATATTATTTTAAATAACATAAATTTTTTTGAAAAGAAATCTTTAAAATTTAGAGAATTTATAGCTTTTGAAGATTTTTCTTTTTGTAACAACCAAGAAAAAGAAATACTCTTTGAAAGATTTATGGAAGAAATTAGACAGATTAATATACCTTATACAAATCTAGTAGATCTTTACTATCAGGACAGAACAATCCAATCTGCCATAACTTCTCAAGATTTTATGACTGAATATTCTAAATCAGAAGGAGAAGACACTGAGGAGATTTCTTTCTTAGTTAATAGATTATTTAGAATATACTATTATGAATATAAAAATAGAGATATAACAACATTTGAAGAATTCATAATAGATATATTAAATTCTCAACTCTTTGATGAATACGAAGGAATATTTGAATTAAGAAGTAGAAAATCAAAAAAATTTAAAAACCTTGTAAATAACCTATTTAGTATACATAACCCAGAAGAATATGATGATGATCATGCTTATAGAGAAGTAGTGGATGGCAATTACTTTGAAAATGCAAAAAGTGCACTTTGGGTACTATTAAATTTTGAACCCTCTCCATACCAATTACCAGATAGAAATTCAATGAGAATTGAGAAATCTTCTCTAGAAAAAGCTCTGAAAATATTAATCATAAGGGGATATAGGTTTGAAGAAGAAGACAATTATATACCTTCTGGAAAAAGAATGAAATTGAATTATGCCATAAAGATTTTAAGAGAATATTGTAAAAAAGCATTAGAAGAAGATCCAGAAGCTTTTTCTGCCACTTTAAAAAATGCCATTAATAAAGCTAACAAAAGAGAGAAAAACCTTATGAAAGAAAGAATGAAGGAATTTGTATCTTCAGCAACTATAGCTGAGATTATTCAATACGCATATATTTTCCTTTCAAATATACCACACAAATAATGTTTTATATCATAAATGATTCTATTTTATGATATAATTTTTATTATGCAAAAATATTCTCAACTTTTTGGAAAAACTAATAAAGGATCAAAAGAATTTGATTCATTAAATGCAACACTACTTCAAAAGGCTGGATTTATATCTCAAGAAATGTCAGGAGTATACCTATTTTTACCCCTAGGGAAAAAAGTTTTAGATAAAATAGAGAATATAATAAGAGACGAGATGTTAAAAATTTCTCAAGAAGTTATCTTATCAAATCTGTCTTCAAAAGATAAATGGGAAAAAACAGAAAGAATCAATATTGATATACTTCTAAAAGCAATCGGAGCGAATAAGGATTCTTTTAATAGAAATGATACTGAATATATACTAAATCCTTCTCATGAAGAGGTAATAACACCACTTGCAAAAGAGATGAATGTAAGTTATAAAGACTTTCCTTTTGCTCTATTTCAAATACAAACCAAGTTTAGAAATGAAGCAAGATCTAAATCAGGACTTTTAAGAGGTAGAGAATTTAGAATGAAAGATTTATATAGCTTCCACACCTCTGAAAAAGATTTAAAAAACTATTATGAAAAAGTTAAAATTAGCTATTTCAATATTTTTGAAAAATTAGGATTAAAAGACTATACCATTATAGCAAAAGCTTCTGGAGGAGACTTTACTAATAATTTTTCTGAAGAATTCCAGATCCTTTGTGAAAATGGAGAAGATACAATATATTTTGATGAAAAAAATGATATTTACTATAACAAAGAAATTGCCCCTCAAAATATTTTACATAATGGTAAAAAAGCTTCAGAAGCAGGTAATATATTTATACTAAAGGATAAATATACAAAAATATTTGATTACAAATTTAAAGATAAAAGCAATGAAGAAAATTATGTCTATATGGGGTGCTATGGAATAGGAACTACAAGAGTTATGGGTATAATAGCAGAAATTTTTAATGATGATAAAGGTCTTATTTGGCCTGAATCTATATCTCCATATGATATACATCTGATTGGAAATAACGACTCTCAAACCAGAAAAATAATTAAAATAATTGAAGAGAATAAGCTATCAGTACTTTGGGACGAGAGAGAAAATATAGGTATAGGAGAAAAATTAAAAGATGCAGACCTTATAGGTATACCAAAGAGAATAATAATATCAGAAAGAAGTCTTGAAAATGGTGGGGTAGAAATAAAAAGAAGAAATGAAGAATTAGGAAAAATAGTTGAAATTAGTGATTTAGCTAACTATTTATAATACTCTCAACTATTTTAACATTTTTATCTAATATTTCTTGGCTTTTGGCCTCAGCATTAAGACGGAGTAGAGGCTCAGTATTAGATGCTCTAACATTGAATCTCCAATCTTCAAACTCTACAGAGATTCCATCTAAGTATGATATTTTTCCATTTTTATCTTTAAAATATTCCTCTATTTGTTTTATCTTAGCATTTGTATCAGAAACTGTATAATTTATCTCAGGGGTTGTAAAATATTTGTTTCTATAAAAATCTAAAAGAGAAGATAACTTAACTTTTTCCCTTGAAAGTAATTCTAATACCATTAGCATAGGAACCATCCCATTATCGGAGTAATAATTCTTCTTAAAATAGAAATGAGAAGAAATCTCTCCTCCAAAAATAGCATCTTCTTCTTTCATTTTCTTTGCAATAAAAGAGTGCCCGGTTTTTGATATTATAGATATTCCTCCCATATCTTTAACTGTATCATCTACAGCCCATATAAGCTGTGGGGAGTGCACAATCTTTCCTCCTTTATTGTTTGCCAATATATTTTTTGCAAGTATAGCTGTCATGAAGTACCCCGATGTATATCCACCTTTCTCATCTACAAATGCACACCTATCAGCATCTCCATCAAATGCTATCCCTAAATCAGCACCAGATTCTATAATTTTTCTCTCCAAATCCTTTACATTATTCTCATCCATTGGATTAGCTGGATGATTAGGAAAATTTTCGTCTGGATCAAAATATAGA
>JAJYWX010000014.1 GCA_021791275.1 bacterium
AATATGTCTTGATGCCGTCAAATTTTAATTTTGGAAACTCCTCTTTTCTGTTTGCAGAAAAAAATAAACTTATATTATATTTATTTTTATTATCCTCTATCATCTGATAGAGTGGGGAAATCCCGCTCCCTGTTGCAATAAACCATATATTTTCTGATTTATCATTCTTATTAAATTTAAAATCCCCCAAAGGTCCTATATATGATACTTTTTCATATGTTACAAATTGCCTTATACTTCTTCTTCCTATCCCATCACCATTTATATTAACTATTATTGAAAAGTTCTTTTTATCCTCTGATACAGAAAATATAGAATAATTCCTTGGAACTATATTTGCAATAAATAAAGTTATATACTCCCCTGGAGTATATTCTATATGATTGGTTTTAAAATCAACCTTTAATAAATTATTAGAGATTTTCTCTCTGGATATTATTACAGCTTTGTTCTTTTGATGTACTAAATTTTTAAACATGTATTATTCTAAGTATTTCCAAAACTAAAGGAAGGTGGAATATTAAAACACCCAAAACCATATGTACAAATATGAAAAATACCGCGATTCCTCCTAATATATAATGATATTTAGATGAAGGAAGTTGATATTTTTTAAAAATTTTAATATTAAATTTCTTAATAATCCCTGTTATAAAAGCTAGTATAAAGAAAAATAGAGCAACCACCCCTGCCCAATAATCTATGTTTTGAGATTGAAAATCAGAGAGAGCTAAACTTACATGTATAAAGACAAGTATTGCCGTTGTATATCCCAAAAGAACATGAAATTTATTTGCAGGCACTTGATATTTTACCCAAAATTTAAGGTTGAATTTCTTAATTAATGCAGTGATTATGAGTAAGCCCAAAGAAAATGCCGCAAGAACACCTGTAGTAGCTATATAAGTTAATATACTAAATTGCATAATTTGTTATATTGAAAGAAAAATCTCTTCAGATGCCCTAGAATAGAGTATATTTATTAATAAACAATTAAATTCCTCTCATTATCTTTATATACTCAGGAATAAAATTTCTATTCCTTTTCAAGTATATCGGGAATTTTATTGTATCATAAATTTTTGCTATATAGATTTCCCTTTTTGTTTTGTGCTTTTTTAATAACCTATATTTATTCTTAAGAGAGTATCTAAGATTTCTATAATTGTTCTCATCTCCTCTTATATGTATACAATATGCATCTTTCACTAAAACATTTTTATATCCATTTTTAATAAATCTTATTCCTAAATCTACATCTTCATAATAAGATACGAATCGTATATCAAAAAAGCCTATTTTTTGAATTACTTCTTTTCTATATATTGCTGCTGCTGCACAACATGCCATGATGTATTTGTTTTCTTTTGGAACTCTTTTTATATCGTTTGCGCTGTATCCAAAATTTAGATATATCCCACAACTATCAACAATCTCTTCATGGGCACTTTTATAATATATCCCTTGTGCCGAAGCTATATTATCATCTTTTTCCATCACTTCTATTATTTTTTGTATATATGCGGGAGTAAGGTAAACATCATGATTAAGAGTTAATACATATTTCCCCTTAGCTTTTTTAAGCCCCTGGCTATTGGCTCTTGCAAATCCAACATTTCTCTTATTTTTTATAACTTTCTGATCTTGTTTTATTTCTTTTATAAATCTTAATGTATGGTCTTTAGAATTATTATCAATGATTATGATTTCTATATTTTTATAGGTCTGCTTAATAACCCTAAGCAGGGTTTCCTTTATAAATTTCTCGCTATTGTATGTAACAATTATTACACTTACCATATAGTGCCATTATACCCTATATGGCAAGTTACTCTTAATTACAAGTGGAGATACTCCTGTTTGTTATTCCAGAGTTAGGATTATTAAAACAGTAAGAGTTTGTAAGTATCCATTTATTATTTATATTTGATAAATCAAACTCTTGTATGTCTGAGGAATTTTCTCCTGAAACTTTTATTATTGATATTGAAGGAAGTTCTGTAATTATAGAATAACTTGGATTTGTGTAAGGCCCAATTAATCTGGTAATAGGATTTAGCTTTCCTCCATTTTTGATATATTGTGATGCTCTTTCTCTGAAGTTTTCAGATATTGGGCAATTACTGCTTTCAATACAATTTTTGTAATTGTTTATTATATATTGCATTACAGTAATAGGGTCTTGTTCTGGGAAAGATAAGTTTTTAGAAGCTTTTTTAGTGTTAATACCTTTTATTTGAGTATAAATTCCTGAAATATTAGAATTTTTGACTGAATTTTTTTTATAACTGTTGTATAAAAGTATTGATAAAACTATTACAGCTATAGCTAATATTACTATTATTGTATTTTTAAAAATATTCTCTTTTTTCATATAAATATAAATTTGTTATCCAGAGACAGAGACTGAGTTTATGCCATAAATACTTCCAGAGTAGTTGGCATCTCCAAAGGTATATATAGCCCCATCTCTTTCTAGTATATAATATCCAATATTATCATTTGTTAAAAGAAGGTCTACTGGTATATTTGAAGGAACTGCGGATGGATTTATATTATACATCGATCCATAAAATTGGGCATTTCCAAAGGTATATATAGCTCCATCTTGAGTTAAAAGATAATATCCAAGATCATTTTGTGTTACTTTTAGAGTAACACTTGTCTTTACGGGAGCATTTGGAATATTGTATACAGATCCATAGAATTGAGCATTTCCGAATGTATAAACAGAACCATTTTGAGTTAGTATATAATATCCTCCTCCATCCGGCGTGATTGCAAACGCCACAGGATTTCTATCTGGTATTGCAGAGCTTGGAATATTGTACAAAGATCCATAAAATTGGGCATTACCGAATGTATATACAGCACCATCTTGGGTTAATATATAATATCCTCCTCCATTTGGAGTAGGTACTATCGCGACAGAATTTCTATCTGGAGGATTGGAAATATTATACATGGATCCATAAAATTGAGCGTTTCCAAAAGTATAAACAGATCCGTTTTGAGTCAGTATGTAATATCCAAGATTGTTGGAAGTTTCACTTATATCAACAACACTTCCATAATTTTGATTTATAGATTGCATACTACCATAGTTGGGAATTCCACCTTCTGAGTAGACTCCACCAGAGGAGGAGAGTATGTTGTATGCTGATGTATTATTTTGTCCATTATTTTGAGATAACATTGCATTAACATTTAAAAGTCCATATCCAAATTCATTGGCATTTCCAATATTAGTGGAGCTTTGCTCCAGTGCATTTTCAATTACATTTAGAGGCTGTATTCCATATTTAGACTCATACAATGCTACAGCTGCAGTTACCTGTGGTGCTGAAAATGATGTTCCTGCTGCGTATTGATTTGCGAAATTACTGTATCCTGATACACTTCCAGATCCAAAACCTGCATAGCTTTGCTGATATACTAATGGATTATTATATCCAACCGGAGCTACTAATGTTTGGCAGTTTCCAAGAGAGCTACAACCATAGTTTGAATAACTCGTAAGTGCATTTTGAGAATTTGTTGCACCAACAGCTATTACATTAGGGTATCCTGCAGGGTAATCTATACTTGATGTTCCCTCATTTCCGGAAGATGCAACAACTATAATTCCATCAGATATCGCCTGCTCAACCATATTCTCCTCTTGGGTGTTGGGAGTAGACCCTGTAAAGCTCATATTGATTATATTTGCATGATTATTGATTGCCCATTGAATTCCTAAAAGCTCTGCACTCAGAGGTATTCCAGAAGAATTTCCAACCTTTATAGGCATTATAGAAACATTAAATGCTATTCCTGCAACTCCATATTCTTGAGATCCAGAAGCGTCATTGTTTGTGCCAGAAGCGATAACTCCCGTTACAAAAGTTCCATGACCCACACTATCATATGGATCATACAGGTCTTGAGTGTCTCCTTGATATTGAGCTAATGCGTTATATGGATCAACTATATTAGTTTGAGATAAGGCAGGGGATTGGGAATATGTCGTCCCCGTCAAAGGATTGGTATATGTTTGATATTCTACTCCAGAGTCAAGAACAGCTACCTTTATATTACTTGATCCTCCTAAAGATTGGGAGAATCCAGAATTATCTACTACTGGAGCGTTTATATCAAAGAGATTTTTTTGTAAATTTATATCAACATTATTTGGAAGTGAGGCAAAATGCCTTATATAATTAGGAGAAACACTGCTTACACTTTTATTAGCGATAAGGGAGGTAAGAAACGTTTTATAATTTTCATTTTTTGGTTTATCAACTATTTTAATATTATTGTTGACATTTATAACCTTAGCCCCATCAAAGTTTTTACTCTTAGAGCTTACGATTACAGAATTTTGAGAATAGTCTTTTCCGGAAGTTAGTTTTTGATACTTTGAGTTTATGTTTTGTATATTTACATCTGATGCATATAATCTTCCCACAACAGAAGAAAATATTATCGTAGCAATACTGATAATTAATATTTTTTTCATAATTAAGGTGAGAGATTAAATCCTTGCGTGCTATTAAAAATACCTATACCAGTACCATCATAAACCGCATTTCCGAAAGTATAAATACCTCCATCTTGAGTGACCAAATAATATCCTTGATTATTATTTGTAACAGCGAATGCTATTGGTGTAGTATTAGGAGCTCCACTTATATTATACATAGAGCCAAAGAATTGAGCATCTCCAAAGGTATAAACTGCTCCATCCTGAGTAGTTATATAATAACCTCCTCCGTCTGGAGTTAAAGCAAGATTTACTGCATTTTTATTAGGAGCTTGAGGAATATTAAATACAGATCCATGGAATTGAGCATCTCCAAATGTGTAAACTGCTCCATTGGATGTCATTATGTAGTAACCCTCTCCATCTGGAGTAACTGCAAATGCAACAGGAGTTCTATCTGGTATTGCAGAAGAGGGTATGTTATATAAAGATCCGAAGAATTGGGCATCTCCAAAGGTATAGACACCCCCATCTGCCGTTAATACATAGTATCCTTTTCCATCTGGAGTAGTTGCTATAGTCACGGGGGTCTTTACTGGAGCATTCGGGATATTGTATACAGACCCGTAGAATTGGGCCGAGCCAAAAGTATAGATACCACTATCTTGGGTAAGTATATAATAGCCCGTGTCATTTGGAAGTGGGGACATTGAAACTGCATTATAATTAGGTGCATTATTTATGTAAGACATATCTCCGTAATAATTAGCTTCTCCTAATGGTAATATTTTTCCATGCGAAGATAGTATATAGTATGCACTGTTATTTTTTGAAAATATTGAATTCTCTGTGAAGTAGCTATTTATAGCACCTGTAAGCTCAGTGGATGGCTGTTCATATCCTAGTGTCCATATGCTTACTCCTCTTAAGTTTGATTGTAATACTTGTGAGTACACCAACCCCAGTGATGTGGCATTGGAATAATAGCCCTCTCTTAACTGATCTCCAGATGCACAATTCGGAGGAGTATTATTTGATGTATAACAGTATCCATACCATGGGGTTGAGCTTTGCGAATCCCAGTGTTTAGTGTTTTGATTTTTGTACTCATCATTTGTTTGTCCATAAGGCTCACTTATGCCAGTTCCACTAACTACGGATGCATTTTGAGAATCATTTGTTGTTTGATAATCATTTCCGTAATATGGGATTCCCAATATTATTTTATTAGGATTTATTGCAGACGCATAATCAAGTATTGTTCTTCTGACATCGTACCATAAAGGTCCTGCCCCATTATTATATCCAGTAAAAGGATTCACGGGTTCTGCTACAGTTGAAGATGGGGTATAGTAATCGTACGCCATAACATTTACTGCATCTGCAGCATTTGCAAGTGCAGGGATGTTATACAAGGATCCTTGCCAACGTACTGCTGATGCAATAGTATCAACGCTTACAAACGATCCTGGTATTTGTTGGTGTGTTTCACTTGTAAGATTCGCAACAAAAGATGTGAAATTGTTTATTGTTGTAGTATCTGGGGTACCTTCTGATCCTGGGTCATATTCAAAATCTATATTTATACCCTGAAGGTTATATTGCTTTGTTATTGCTATTATATTGTTAATAAAATTTTGAGAATTTGTGGAGTTGTTTACGACACTCTCTATATCTGATAGATTAAAAATTTTTGCTGTTATAACTACCCTTACATTATATGAGTGTGCAATATTTACCATATTTGTAAATTGTGCGGATGTAAGCCCTGCGTATCCATTTCCACCACCTGCTCCTGTTCCAAAATTACCATTTCCATCAGATGTTATTCCAAAATAATCTATTGTTGTTAGGTTCTGATATGGATAATTTAGATATGCACCTGAAGAAAGGTCCCAATATGGAGCAAATCCCATAACTTCTTTTTGAAGTCCCTGAGGGCCATAACTTGCAAACTGATCAAATGGGGTTGGTTTAACAGTTGTTTTTACAAAAGAATAGGATTTATTCTGGTATAGTGAGTTAAGGTACATATTCCCCATATATGCTGATTGCGGGGGAGGGGTTTGTGCAAACACCTTTCCTGAAAAAGATAAGAAAACTAATGCAATAATTAAAGGTATATATTTTTTCATAATTTTTATTTATCCATATTTAATTTAGCATATAATATATATACAGACAATAACCAAGTTTAGTTTTCAAGATAACTTTTATTTAAAGGCATTTGTTATTGATTAAATGGGCCTGTTATCTTATAATGTTGCAATCTATGAATAGATTCACAACTCTTTTTAAAAAAAGCATAAGGTATATAAAGAATTTTGGATTAATTGAATTTTTTAAAAAAGCCAAAGATTATATCAAATCTAAACTAAAGAAAAAGCAGGATAATCTAGAGTATTCAAAGTTAATCTCTATTGAGAAATTTAATAAAAATAGTATTAGAAAAGAGATTAATGATTTTAAATACAAACCATTAATCTCTGTTGTGATCCCAACATATAAAACTCCAATAAAATATTTAAATGAAGCTATAAAGTCTGTAGAAAATCAATTTTATGATAATTTCGAAATCATAGTCTATGATGATGGATCAAGGGATCTTGACTTAGAAAACTATCTAAAAAGATTAAGTGCTAAAAAATTAAAGGTATTTTTCTCGAAAAAAAATTTGGGTATTTCAAAGATAACAAATCTAGCTGTTAGCAAATCAGAGGGTGAGTATATAGTTTTTCTTGACCATGATGACACACTTTCTCCAAACGCCTTGTATGAAGTTTTGAAAATTATTAATAAAAATAAGAATGTAGACTATATTTACTCAGATGAGGACAAATTGTCAGAAAAGGGTGAAAGAGAAGATCCATTTTTTAAGCCCGATTTCTCCTATGATTTACTTTTATCTTGTATGTATATAACACATATAAGGGTTATAAAAAAAACTACTTTTGAAAAATTAAATGGATTAGATTCATCTTATGATGGTGCTCAAGATTGGGATTTTGCACTTCGTCTATATGAGAAAAAAGGTAATTTCTTCCATATACCAAAAATACTTTATCACTGGAGAAAAAGTGCAAGCTCTACAGCTTCTGAAAGTTCAAATGCTAAAAACTATGCATATCAAAGGCAAAAGAAACTTTTAGAAGATCATTTAAAAAGGATTAAAGTTAATGCAACTGTTAAAGATGGATTATGGAAAGGGTCATATAAAATAGATTATACAATAAGTGGTAATCCAAAAGTTGAGATAATAATACCATTTAAAGATAAGGTCGAATATCTTGGGGACTGTATAGATTCTATAAAAAGAAAAACTACATATAAAAATTATGAAATTTGTATAGTTAACAACCAAAGTGTTAAAGATGAGACCAAGAAGTATATATCTGGATTGAAAGATGTTGTAGTTCTAAATTACAATAAATCGTTTAACTTTTCTTTAATTAACAATTTTGCTGTAAAAAGAACTCAGTCAGACTATATAATATTTTTAAACAACGACACTAAAATAATAACACCAAACTGGATAGAGAATATGTTATCCCTTGCACAAAGAAAAGATACAGGAGCTGTTGGGGGATTACTTCTATATAAAGATAATACTGTACAACATGCTGGAATCATTGTGGGGCTAGGAGGAGTGGCAGCGCATTCACATAGGGGATTTGACTCTCACTCAAACGGGCACGGAGGACTTTTAACGGTTATAAGGGATGTGTCTGCAGTTACTGCGGCATGTATGATGGTTGAAAGGTCTAAATTTTTAAAAATTAAAGGCTTTGATGAAAATTTAAAGATAGCATATAATGATGTTGACCTATGTTTAAGGCTATTAAATTTAGGGTACAGGTCTGTATATACGCCGTATGCGAAGCTTTATCATTATGAGTCAAAAACAAGGGAAAAAACTGTAGGGGAAAATGATCATGATACTGGGATATTTTTAAAGAAATGGAAACATTATATTAAGAAGGGAGATTCTTTTTATAATATAAATTTAACTCATTCAAAAGAAGATTATTCTTTTAGAAAAATATGAAAAAAGATAAGTATAAGACCTTTGAAGATTATAACTTAGAGTATGATAAAGAGTATTATGATGTCGATTGTGATAGGGGCCATAATACAAAGTATGAAATCTCTAATCCTCAATGGTTTTCATATTTTGATACTTTATCAGATCAGATTATTGAACAGTATAATCCCAGGAAAGTTATAGATGTCGGATGCGCAAAAGGTTTTTTGGTCTCTTTACTAAGAGATAAAGGAATAGAAGCCTTTGGCATAGAAGTGTCAGAATATGCTATCTCAGAAGTGAGAGATGATATAAGGAAATATTGCAATCTTGTATCTATTCTTGAAAGTTCAGAGATTAACAAACTTGGGAGGTATGAACTCGCGGTATGTATCGAAGTATTAGAGCATTTACCAAAGGAATTTGCAGAAGAAGCAATATCTAATCTAGTAGGACTATCAGACAATATATTATTTTCATCAACTCCAGATGATCATGAAGAAGAAAGTCACGTTAATGTGCAACCACCTCAATATTGGATCTCACTATTTAAGAAATTTGGGTATTACATAGACCCTTTTATCTCAATAAATTCGATTCCACATTCTTTGTCTTTATCAAAGTTGGATTTAATAATAAATAAATTTTTAGATAACCCTTATTCAAAGGAAAAGCTTCAGATTCTCTATGGAGAAGATTTAAATATTGATGAATTGAAAAAAGAGAAAAATATGAAGTTATATGAGATTCTGTATGAACTTTTTTTTGTAAATAAAAAGGAATTTGAATTTAATGAATTTAGAAATAATATACTTGACAAAAATAGGCATATTAGAAATTTAGAGAAGCAAATAGAATTAAAAGATAAAAATACTAAACAATTAGAGAAGCAAATAGAATTAAAAGATAAAAATACTAAACAATTAGAGAAGCAAATAGAATTAAAAGATAAAAGAATTATTGAGTATACACAGGCAATTAATTATTATAGGGAGGTAGAATCTAGATTAGAATCAAATATAAATACCTTAAATACAAAACTGAATAATATTTTTAATTCTAGGTTGTGGCTGATTTACACTTTATATTCAAAGATAAAAAAACTTTTTGTTATAAAACGTAATGTTTATGAAAAACTAGAACGGGAATTAGAAAATAATAGATTTTCTAAGTTTGACGAAATAAATTTAAAAAAGGAATTATCAAAATCAAAATATAATCCTCTTATAAGCGTTATTATTCCAGTATACAAAATAGATATTAATATATTAAAAATGACAATTAATTCTGTAAAGAGACAAATTTATAGAAATTGGGAGATCTGTATCGTTGATGATAATTCTAAATCTATCGTCCTATTTTTATACCTCTCATATACATCCCTTACAAATAAAAATATAAAAATTAAATTTTCATTGAAGAATAAGGGGATTGCAGAAACAAGTAACAAATGCATAAAAATGTCTAAAGGAGAATATATAGCACTACTTGATGATGATGATTTACTTTCAAGAAATGCTTTGGCAGAAAATATTCTTCTATTAAATAGGGAAAAAAATGTGGATTTAATTTATTCGGATGAAGATAAATTAAATAATAAGAATGAGTTAATAGAACAGTTCTTTAAGCCGGATTGGAGTAAATATAGATTTTTATCCAATATGTATACCTCCCATCTAAGTCTATATAGAAAATCTATAATAGACGAAATCGGCGGATTTAGATCTGGGTTTGAAGGAGCTCAAGATTATGATTTGATGCTTCGTTTTATAGAAAAGACTGAGAATATATATCATATACCAAAAATTCTATATCATTGGAGAAAAATTGAAGGATCTACTTCTACAAAATATGATGCAAAACCAGTAGCATCGCTATCATCGATCAAAGCTTTAAGTGAATATTTAGATAGGAATAATATTAAGGGTAAAGTTTTGAAAGATAGGTATCCAGGGCTATTTAAAATAGATTATAAAATTTTAGATAATCCCAAAATATCTATAATAATTCCAACAAAGGATAAGGTTAAATATTTAAAAAAGTGTATTCAAAGTATATTGGAGAAAACATCATATAAAAATTATGAAATTATTATAGTAGATAACAATAGTACAGAATCTTCGACTTTTCAATATTATAAAGATCTTGAAAAAAATAAGGATGTAAGAATATTTTATTATAGAAGGAAATTTAATTTCTCTGCAATAAATAATTTCGCTGTATCAAAAATAAATACAAATTATGTATTATTTTTAAATAATGATACCGAAGTAATTAACAAAGGATGGTTGTCGGAAATGCTTCAATATATACAAAAGGATGATGTGGGTATAGTTGGAGCAAAACTTCTATATCCAAACAAAACAATACAACACGCAGGATTGCAAATAGGCTATTATGGTATCGCTGGGCATACATATAGATATATGAAAGATGAAGCTCTCTATTTTTTCAATCCACAGGAAATTAGGGAAGTCTCTGGAGTTACAGGAGCCTGTCTACTTATTAAAAAAGACTTATTTAATAGAGTTAAAGGATTTGATGATATCAATTTGAAGATAGCTTTTAATGATGTAGATTTATGTTTGAAGGTGAGAAAATTGGGTTATAAAATTGTATATACTCCATATGCCAGATTGTATCACTATGAATCCTTATCAAGAGGAAGTCAACTAGATAGCAATGAGGTAGAATTTATGTTAAAAAAATGGAACAAAACTTTAGAGAGAGACCCTTATTATAACCCTAATTTACCCATGCATTCTGAAAATCCATTGAAAATATTTGAATGATTGAGGTATCTTATTGTGGCGTAATAATAGTAATATTAGGGATGTTCAAATTTTGTACACTGTGGACATAATAATTTATTGAAAATAATAATATTCCTATTATTAAATTGGTTATTATTATGTTTTTAATTGATTTATTATATAGAAATAAAAATTCAAATAATGTAACCAAGGTAAATAATATTATTGGATAAGATAATACTATTAAATATATATATCTTCCTTTAAAGAAATATGGATTTTTAGGATAGAGTTTTTGATATATTATATCCAAAGATTCAGAGAAAGAATAATTATTCTTGTATGTTTGCACTAAATCTAAAACATTTTTTTGTAATTTACCATTTATGTACAATTTATTATTTTGAGTATTTGTTTTTGTAAAACCCCATAATGCGATTGAATCATTTACTGTAGCATTTTTGGAATAAATTTGAAGTTGGAATTTCTGATTTTTAGAATCTGATTGAGTTGGGAAGTCTATTTTATATAGAGCATTATTAACAAAATTTACAGCATTTTGACATTTAAAGTATAAATCAATATTGGTATTTACATTTCTTAACAATATGCATAAATTAGAATTGTCAACCCTTTCATAATTACCTATCCTTATTTCTATTGAGTAAAGGTTATCATATTGAGAAATAAAACTGTCTCTCACTAAATTATTTTTCGTTACAGCAATTGCAGGTATACGTGAACTTGCAATTGAACTTGCATGAATATTATTTGTATTAACCTTTTTGATAATACTACCTAGGGAATTTTGGTATATTATTATTCCCCACATTAAAGATATTAATAGTACTATTATTATTTTTACTCTATCGTTCATATTCTAAAATTGGTCAGAAAAGTTAATGAGAAAAGGTTAAAGAAAATCATACATATTATTAGAAACATATATAATTGATCATAATATTTTGTTGGAATAAAAGTTCTTATCCCTACTATAGATCCAAGTGTAATTATTGATATTACTGGGAAAAAATATCTTCCCTGTACAAAATTTGTTCCATAATGAGATACAACACCAAAGTCTAATAAATATACAAAAAGAAAAGTTAAAATAACCTGTATTATTATATAAATTTCATAATCTTTTATTTTTCTTGTTTTGATTTTGTTAAATATTGTTATCGCAAGTCCAAATAAAATCATATCTACAAATATTTTTATAGCAGAATATAAAGCTGTAGGATGAATTAATTGATACATATATCCAAATGTTGCAAAAAAGGATGTAAATACTATTCCATGAGAAGAGAAATATTTTCCATCAGTGAAATATGCATAATAATCTAAAATGGAGTAGTTATTACTAGGGATAAGTTGCTTTAACCTAGGAAGTACGGTGTTATTAAGCCCAGAATGTAATCCTAAAATAGCTACTAATATTAATATAAATCCTAAAATTAAATATTTAAGGTATTTTTTTAACAAACCATTTTTGTATAGTAGATATATTGATAATCCTATATATATTGGTATGTTGAGATACATATTTTGTTTTGAGAGTAGCCCTAATATAAGGAACAATGTAAGAAGTATAAAGTCCCTTAAATTAAATTTGTTTTTCAAAAGTTTCAGGGAATAATATATAAATGCTGTATACATAGCAAAAATTAGAGCATCCATATCTATTGCCATCCCCATATATGTGAACATGGGGAATAAAGCCACAAGTATAGTCCCGGTAATAGCTATTTTCTCTTCATTATCAAATAATAATTTAAATATTTTATATGTGAATATTAAAGTTATAAAAGAAAATAGGACTGCCATAATTTCTAGCAATCTAAACTGTGAATATATTCTTGTATTAAGAACAAGCTTATCTATATTGCCATCAATAAAATAAAATAAGGGTGCTGATTCCCCTATTACATGAGCATGTATTCCTTTGGCATAATTTTGAATATTTCCAAATCTCACTTGAGAGTCTGGAGTAGAATATGGAGGATTTACTGGACTTATTATTATCCAAGAGAGTTCTATTATAAAAAATGAAAATAAAATTATTATCAAATATTTGTATTTTGCAACTATTTTAAAAAATTGGTTCATAAAAAATTAAACTCTCAGATTTTTATATTTTACCATTATATCTTTTTTTTTATTTTGTTGCACTTAAATATTGATAACTTACCTTAAAAATAATTTTCAGTTATTTACTAATGGCTACTGTTTCGACTTAATTCCTTAAGAGTATAAACTTTATTATTTTCTAAAGAAAGCTCAGTTTCATAATAAATGGGTATTGAATGAAATTTTATTTTATCTCTTATCAATAAATCTCCCAACGCAATTGATCTATGTAATCCATCTTCTAACCAAGAACTAAAATCATTATGATTAATTTCAGGTTCTTTAATATTATCTTGAACTATTTGTCTAATAGTAATGTGAGGTATATATTGAAAATACTCGTCAGAACATTTTTTACTATATCTTGTACCTTATTCACTCTTTGTACATCAATAAATCATCTGATGTAGATTCATTAACACAGTTACGTAAATCTAGGAATGTAGTCTCAAAAATAATATTTCCCAAATACCAATTTAAAGTATTTTTATCTCCTGCTAGACTTTCACCAAAAAGGAGTTCTATATCATACAGAGAAGATTTCTCAATAATTTTTAAAAATTGTGTGCCCTTTCTACCTTCATATTAGTTTATTACTATATCCCTTTATACCAATCAATCTCATTTTACTTGTAGTTCTAATTTGAAAAATTTGCATTGCCCAAATAGGGAATAATATCAAAATCCAAAAACCATAATGAAAAAGTAGTAAAAATAACATATCCCAAAATATTCCAACAGAAATTATTTTCGCACTTTCATTTTCAAAAATTATTATAGATAAATTCATACCATTTTTGCTTGCCATTCTCTGACGATAAATAGAATATTCATTTTTATCTTTATCATATATATCTGCTACAATCATCCAATTAATAATCTTTGATGGAGATGTGAAATTTTTACATACATATTTTATGTATATAATACATTTATTCCTGTTTTCTATCTTTTTATGAAAATTAACTAATGTTTCTAAAAATAAGGAAATGTTTTTCAATGTTATGCCTATAAATGTGAGTACACAGATTGCTACTACAATATATGATAAATTTAATATATTAAGCTCTTTAAACCAGAAACTTATTAACTGCATTATATTATGATTATGTAATTCTATAAATAAATAATCTATAAACAATAAAATTATTACAGAATAAATATATATTAGGATTTTAATGAATAAATTGCTATCTATTTTATCTATTATGTTACCCATACCATAAATTATATGTATATATACCTAATATTCATAGGTCAACTAAATTTTTTATAAAATTTAATATACTCGGCAATAGTATTTTTAAGATTATAGTTTCTACTTAAAATTAAAGATTCTCTAGATATTTGATTATATAATCCTCTATTATTTATTAAATTCTCAATCTGGCTCCCTATTAAAATGGCATTTTTTGATTCTATTAGAATACAATTTTGATTATTTATAAAATTTGAAGGAGTATTTCCCCCTTTTGTTGTAATAACTGGTTTTCCATAGGATACAGCTTCTAGAAATGTTCCATTTCTTTCTGATACACCTAAATTGAATGGGAGTACGACAGCAAAGGAGCTGGCTATTTTTTGGGCAATCTCTTTTCCATCTTTTGGATTATTTAATATTATATTATCTTCTAAATTTAATGCCCTTATTTTATCGACTATTTTTTTATGATAGCTATTTACCTTAGGATTTAAATTGGTAAGAATATCTAATTTAATATTGATATTCTTATCCTTTAATAATTTTATTGCATCTATAAGATATTCAATACCTTTTTTATTATCAATAGTTCCAATATAGCAAAAATTCTTTCCAATCTTGATGGGTGTATTATAGTGATTGTTAGGAAATATAGGTATAATGCTTATTTTTATTGAGTTGAATATTCTTAATTTTTTAAAATATTTGAGATCATTGTTGTTGGTAAATACAATGTGGTCAAAAAAAGGAAGTATTGTTAGATTTCTTATTCTAGCAATAGGATGGGCTTGTGATAATTCATGTTCAGTTATTATTTTAGGTATATTAGGAAAATTCTTTTTTAATTTTAATCCTAATATAAGAGTATCAAATCTGAATTGATATGCTAGGGTAGGGTGTTGAAAGTGAATTATATTAGGATTAATTTTTTTTATAATACTTACTATTTGATTAAATGTTTTTATGTTCCATTCCTTGCTCACTTTATATATTTCTACATTATTTATATTTTGAATATTCTTGATATCGGATGTAATAACATAAATATCTAATGTTTTCTCTGTGCTTAATTCCTCTAGTAATCTATATGAATACATTCCAACTCCGCATAGAGTCGGGGGGAGAGTTCCTGTTATAAATACTATTTTTTTAGATTTTTTTTGTAATTCCATCATATAAACCTGAATATATTGAAGGTATCAATTTTAAATTTTTTCCTTTTATTATAGCAATTCCAATCCAAATAAATTGTCTTATTATCAAAAAATATAAAATTTGTGATAAAAGGTATCTTCTTTCTAAATTTAATCTTGTTGTCCAAAAAGAATTTCTAATCTGAAGATAAAATGATAAGGGTGAATACTTCTTTGCTGTGATACTTACTTTATGCCATATAACAGATTTTGGTTCGTATATTAGTTCTCCATGAATCTTTTTTAATCTTAGTGATAAATCTACATCTTCTGAGTATGCAAAAAAACTATTATTGAACCCTCCAAGTTTTCTTAATGTATGTCTTGGTATAAACAGAGTACAGCCGGTAAGGTAATCGTTGCTAATATTTGTATACTCCAAGTACGAAGTTTTATATAGGTTTTTATGCTTTGTAGCACCTGTTAGTTTATTATAGTATCCTCCTCCAAACCATATAATATCTTTTTTCCCTTTATAATTATAAAATAAGATTCTTGGGGCAATAATAAAATCTTTATTTTTATACTTTTCTGCCGTATTAAGTAGAGGTTTTATAAAATTCTTGTCTACTTCAGTATCATTGTTTATTATTAAAATATATTTATATTGTTTGTGATTTAGGAAATATTCTATTCCCCTATTAAACCCTCCTGTAAATCCATAATTCTTGTCCAGGTTGAGCACATATATATTTTTATATGTAGGATAATCTTTGCTATTTAGTTTTTCTTCTGATTTTGATCCATTATCTATAATTAACGTATCAAAATTTTCGAGACATCTTTGTAGACTTTTTAATAGTTCTAATGTTACTTGTTTTTGGTTATAATTGACCGTAAGTATTAATATTGGACTATACATTTTAATATTATATCATTTTTTATTTTAACGATTATGAAGTCTAACAATAAGATATCATTTTTATTGCCAAGTCCTGGGAGATATCCTGTTGGGGGATTTAAAATAGTATATCAATATTCTAATTATTTAGATGAGCTTGGATATGATGTCACCATATATTTTTGTCCTATTTTTGAGCCTGAATATCAACTCAGAGTAAATGTTAATCTATTTAAAGTTTTATTACATTATTTTGTGAAAAAATATACTAAAACTTACGAATATAAACCTAATTGGTTTAAATTTAATAAAAATATTAAATTGCGATATATTCCTTTTATAAGAGATAGATTTATATCTAATTCAGATTATATTATTTTCTCCTGTTATGGCGTCGCGAATATAGGGAAATATCTTTCTAATGAGAAAGGTAAAAAGCTATTTATGATACAAGAATATGAGGGATGGATGAAAGCAGATAAAGATATGAAATTAAATTATAAAAGGATATTTAATGAAAAAAATATTGAAAATATAGCTATTTCGGTTCCTGTCAAAAGAATATTGACTGAATGTAATGCAAAAATTTCATTATACCTTCCAAATTTTATAGATTTTAAACAATTCGATATAGATATAAAAATTAATAGTAAAAAAAGAACTTCAATAGGATTCCCAACAAGAAATGAATCTCATAAGGGGATGAGAGAAGCTGTGGAAGTTTTAAAAATAATAAAAAAAACATATAAAGATATAGATATTTGGTCTTTTGGTTTAAATAAGCCAGAGTATTTTCCTGAATGGATAAAATTTTATAATACACCTTCAAATGGAAAATTAAGAGTATTGTATAATACTTCAAAAATATTTATGTTAACATCTTATTACGAAGGATGGGGGTTACCTGGCACAGAAGCAATGGCTTGTGGTTGTGCTTTAGTTTCAACTAGAAATGGGGGAGTAGATTCTTATGCTGTCGAAGGGGAATCTGTTTTATTGAGTGATATAAAAGATGTAGATTCCATGGCAAATAATATAACGAAATTATTAAATGATAATAAGTTGAGAATTAGAATTGCAAAAAATGGGAGTAGGTATGTAAAACAGTTTAGTGCCGATAATTCTACAGAAATACTAAGTAATTATTTGCAAAATCTAAAGGATAAATTTGCTTTTTAACCTTATAAATATATCCTCATATCTATCTATAAATTTTATTATTAATATTAGTAATATATCTAAAAATTTTTCGTACATATTCAAATATGTCTTTTGATAATCAAGCAACCTTCTATTATAGGATTTCTGATAATCATACATTTCTTTTAGTGAAGGATGTATATAGGTTGATTTTCTCACTTCAGAATAAAAATTATTAATATTGCTATTTTTTAAATAAAGTAATAAATATGTTTCCAAAGAACGAGTACTTCTTTCCATATCATAATTAGATTTTATTTTGATAATGGCATTTTCCCCTAAAGATTCTAGAGACATTCTTTTTTTTGAGGAGGTCAGATTTTTAATAATTTTAGTGATATAGATAGGCCCACCCTTAATAATAAGGCCATTTCTATCATTATCGATTAATTCTATTTGAGCATTATCTTTGTTTTTAGTGAGGTTTGATATCACTGGTGTAGCACAATACATCGATTCTGCTATGCTATATCCGAAAGATTCTCCTATTTTTGAAAAATTAAATGTAATGTCAGATATTTTATATATTGATAATATATCCTTCTCATCTAAAGTTACAGGTAAATTTATAAAATTATTTTTTAATATTTTTTTAAATATTTTTTCTCTTTCTTTTGGTATACTTCTGAAAATAAATATTATATTTTTATTGTTGTTATGAAGAAGTAGGGCCACTATGGTAGTTAAATCTGTCCATTTAGACATTGACGGCCTGGCAGTTCTTGATATTACAAAGTCATCATTCTTTATTCCGTATCTGCTTTTAAACTTTTCAATATTTATTTTTGTTAAATTTTTATCTATATTTTTTAAATCTAATCCATTATATATAACGAAATTAATTTGGCTGTCTTTTTTATCCCAAGTTTTTTTATTTATCATATACTTAAGTATACTAGTATTAGATACATGGAAGTGTAAATTAATATCATTATATGTGGATTTATCATATAGCCCGAAGACATTAATTTCTGCGATTAATTTAATTTTAAGTTTTTTTGCACATTTTATTATTTTAAATTCATTATTATTATAGTTCCCAGCTCTATGAATTAACAATACATCTATTGAATATTTTTTCAAATAATGTTCAAATTTCTTTATATTCCCATCACAGGTTAAAGAATTTAATTTGTTCTTTTTAATTATTTTACCTCGGTTTTTGTTATCAAAGAATCCCACATTATAAATTTCAAATTTTTCTTTATTTATCGAAGAAGCTATATTTTGGAAATTCCTTTCTGTCCCTCCAATTCCAAGAGAATTTGCTACCTGTAATAGTTTAATCTTCTTTCCCATTTATTTTTAATTTTTTATATTTCCAAATATAAATATCTAAAAAAATAACATAGTAAATATTCAATAATATTACCTTGAAGATTTTGAAAGAAATATCTTTTCTGAATTCCAAACACATTGAGTAAACTATATTTGAAATATCAATGGGAATAAATATCAGAGGGAAAGATCGTCTTATTTCTTTTGGAAATGGCCATTTGTGAATAGTTTTAGAATATCCTATTTTTTCTACTTTATCAAAATCTTTTGACAAAGTTTTTGCTTGGATTTTTGCCCACTTTAGCCATTTAGATTTAAAAACTTTTAAGGTAAAGTTGTCATATTGAGGTTTATGTTCTAAAGTTATATTTACATTTTTTGTTTTTCCATTTTTCAAATTAATCATTTCGTGGGGGGAGGCGATAAATTTCATCTCAGATTTTTTTACTAGGCATGTTTTATGGGGAGAGTATTTTGTTATATATTTTTCTCCATCCCACAATTTCCATAAAAAAGCATATCCATTTATGTTTTTATTTTCAATCAATCTTCTAATTTTTGTGTGTTCATTTTTATTAATATATTCATCGGCATCTATTTGCAGGATCCATTCATATGAAGTTTTTTCAAAAGAAAATATTCTATGTCCTTCTGCCTCTCCTATATGTTTTCGTGTGTAAATTTTATCAGTATATTTTTTGCAAATCTCTAGGCTTCTATCTTCACATTTTCCATCATGTATAACAATAATCTCATCAGCAAGTCCCTTTATGCTTTCTAAACACCTTTTAATTACTTTCTCTTCATTATAGATCACTAGGACTGCAGAAATTCTATTCATTGTTTTTTATGAAATATTCTATGATATTAATATAATTTTGTCATCCATCTTGGCTATTATATCAAATGAAATTTTAAAATAATATAATGTTTGTAGTATAATCCTGGAATTATGGAAACATTGCAAATAGAAGATAGTGATGAAAGTGTTTTGTTTGAAATATTTCAAGAAGAGATTAAATCTGGATCTCGGATTGAGATTAATGAAGGGGAAAGCTCGCTTAACCCAATATTGAGAGCACATGGATATATAGATTTTTCTCTTGTTAATCCAGATGGAAGTCTTTCAAGATTCCTTCTGTTAGCTGGTCGTGCTACTTTACCACCAATCTTTGATAGAAGTCTAAGGTATGTTGTAAAGGATTCTTTGCGTACGATTAATTTGCAAAGATTTACAGGCTCACTTTCGCAATTTGTGTTATACCATCTTCCACTAGATACGGTGCCAATTTTGAGATCATCTATGGATAGTGAAGAAATAGCAAATGTGATTAGAGAGTTTTGTATATATTTAAGGGAGAATGGAATTCTTTGCTTCCAACCTTTAAATCCAAAATATCTGGTTTTGTCTGATGGAGAAGTTCTATTTGTTCCTGGTAGAATGGAGTTATTCATGGTTGCTAATATATATAGAGAGAGAGAGGATGTTTGGTCAGCGCGATTTTGTGACCCTGAATCTCCATTCTGGAGAGGGGGAATTAAATAAAGTTTTTTTGTGGTATAATTTATTTATAAGGAGGTATACAAAATGATGCATAATTACTCATCTTGGACTCATAATCATATGATGGTTAGTCCCGTAGGAATTGTTTTGGCAATAATACTGTATCTTGTAATATTAATAGATTTAATACTATTTGGGATATTCTTGTATGCAAAGATTAAAAAGTCTTTTAAAAGTTAAACCTTTTCATTAGATCTTAATCTTTTTTATTAATAATCTTTTATAAGGTTTAGTATAAAAAAGCATGAATAAATTTTTGTCATCTAAACTTTTTGTTGCAATAATAGCATTTGTTGTTGGTATTGTTGTGGGTTGGTTTCTGTGGTATCTTGTCTACCCAAATCTACATACAAGTGGATCTCAGGTCTGGACTGGAAACTTAAATCCTTCTAATTCTAAGGTAAGCAGTAATACAAATACAAAGAAAAGCACTAAACCTAAAAGCTCAACTAATAGTTCTAGCAATTATTCATCAAGTACAAATAGTAGCAGTTCGAGTTCGAATTCGTATTCTTATTAGTAGACTATTATTTTTTTATTCCTTTTACAGACTAAGCTGTGTTTAAATCCTTCTAAAGGAGTGCGGATCATTTTTATCACTTATATATAGAGGGAATGGTTTGGTTTGAGGTTTAAACAGAAAACACATTGGGGAATTTATTGAGATACGAGTTTCTTGAAAATCTGTATCCCTAATTCCTTCTTTGTGGGGTATGGTGAAACTGTCATCTTCTTGGTCATATGATATTTCCCCTAAGTGTGTTATTAGAAATGAATGTTCATCTGGAGTCTGACCCTCTTCTTGTGGATTCAATAATCTTACTGTCATGGTAATAGGTTTTCCATTTGAAGCAGCTTTCAAATCTTTAATATCCTCATTCAATGCTTTTGATAACCCCTCTGGATTAAATTGAGTGTTTTTTGTTTCACTTTCGACTATTGTAGGCATTTATATATTATACCAAACTTATAGTATTTATTCAATTGTCGATTTTTCTTTTATGAGATTTAAATATATTGGGATTATATTGCGATTAAGATATTTTTCTGATAGTTTTTGGGAATTCTTTGAATAGAATGTATATTTTTTTAAAATTTCATCTATTGATTTTGATATTTGATGTAAATCAAGGTCTACAAGTATTCCATTTTTTTTATTAACTATTAAGTCTTTTGCACCATTATCATTTCCGTTATAGCAGATTACTGGAAGACCCAAGTACATTGCTTCTAGCGTTGATATAGAAAAACCTTCTCTTTCTGATAACATCATATATATTTTTGAAGAGCTTAGGTATTTGTAGAGCTTAGACTGGTCTTTTATAAAGCCTGCAAACTTTATATTCTTAGACTTATACCTATTTTTTAAATATTGTAGATCGGGACCTTCTCCTGTTATGAGAATTTTTAAATTATTATTGATATCTAATAAATCTAATATTTTATCAATATTTTTGAAATTAATTATTCTTCCTGTATAGGCCAGATCGTATATTTTTCTCTTATTCTTTACTTTTATATCATCGATTCCATTTGGAATCACAGTTATTTCTTTTCTTGTTACTTTTGAAAGTTTTTCTTTGGTAAAATCACTTACAGATATAATATTTTTAGAAAGTTTTAAGGCAAGGTTTTGTATTATGAACCCTATAGACCCTGTAAGATAAGAGGAATATTTAATCCAATAATCTCTATCCCAGTATTCATGCCAAGTTGTAAAAAGAGTAGTATTTTTGTTTCCCAATAAAGCTAGTCTTATTGAGAAGATATGAAAAAAGGGATTTGCAGTAGCATCAATAATATCGAATTTGTTCTTTCTTAAAAAAAAGTATATATCTATTGCAAATTTAACACTTAGCCCTATCTTCCTTTTACCATCTTCGGTATAAAGATCGGTGTAGCTTGTCAGCATATGATATTTTACTCCGTTGTCCTTTATTTTCTCTTTTGTATTATTTTTCTTCATTCCCACTATATGTGTTTCAAAATCATTTTTCACATATTGAGATAGGGAATATATTCTTTTTTCAACACCCCCTAGTTGGTAGGGGTAAATACAATCATAAATAAATAGGATTTTTTTCATTTGTTTCTGATTGTATCATTAAAATAAGGCAATATTAATTATTGATATAGTCAATATATTTATTTTTTAAGCTCGATTATCTTTGAGAATAATCCAGAAAATATTGTTTGTGCTCCAAGTATGAAAATTGTAACTCCAGCGATAACCTTTCCTGAGCTTAATAGTACTCCGAAATGATTTCTTGACCATGCAATATATGCATCTGCCAATATACCTATACTCAGTAATATTAAAAATAAACCAAATAATAATATTTTATTCATATTGATGGATTTTATAATTTTTGTGATTCTGTCTGGTTTAATAAATTTCTCGTTTGAAGAGTATTGTTTTGTAAGTATGCCAAATATAAGTATATTATATCCTAGTATTACTAGTATCGAGGCAATATAAAGAACATGGTAGTAGAATGTTCTTCCAAATATAGTGAAATGTCCAGGAGATAGTAGTATAAATATTATAACTCCAATAATAAAGATTAGAATCCCCGGATATATAAAAGTAAAATTTGTTCCTTGTGTGAGTAAAAAAGATAGATGTCTCCATCCATCAGAGAAGGTGGATAGCTTGGCTTCAGAACCTTTCCTTTTTGATAATGTTACGGGGACTTCCGCTATATTCAATTTTCTTTTTCCTGCCTTAACTATCATTTCTGAAGCAAATTCCATCCCCTCAGTCTGCATATTTAATGATTTATATGCATCTTTTGAAATTCCTCTAATCCCGCAGTGAGCATCTGAAATTTTTGTATGGTAAAATGTGTTTAGTATAAAAGTCAGTATTGGAGCACCTATTTTGTGAGAGAAGGGGGTTGCACCCTTTTCTATTTTTCCTCTCCTATATCTGTCTCCCATAACGAGGTCGTAGCCTTGTTTTAATTTTTTATATATTTTTTTTGATTCATAAAAATCATATGTATCATCAGAATCTGCCATAATGACATATCTACCTTTAGCTTCTTTAAATCCTCTCTTTAGTGCATTTCCATAACCTGCTTTTCTCTCTCTTACTACTTTGGCTCCTGCTTTTAGTGAATTTTTTATGGAATTATCGGTAGAGTTATTATCTACAACAATTACTTCTCCTTTGATTTTTAAATCTTTAATTGCTTTTTTTGCTTTTTTCACACATATGCCAACGGTCTTTTCTTCATTAAAGCATGGCATTATGATTGATAACTCTATATCATTTCTCATTATTAAGAGTTGATTATATCACAATGGATAAGATTAAAATAATACATATGCCTCCTTATATAATCTTATATATATAGGGGTTTCAGGTAGCATTTCATCTTCTGAGGGAGGAAATATGTTTTTTCTGGAAAAGAATACTACAAAAGGTCCATTTTCAAATTTCAAAATCGTATCTTTTCCATGATCTTCATATCTTAGAGAGAATACATCTTTATCATCTGGAAGTATTTCTTTTATATCATTAATATTTATAAATACCACTTTATCTTTATTTTTATAACCACTTAGTCTATATCGTATTATCATGTAGAAAGTAGTATCTGATTCCCTTTTTAATTCTTCAATATTATCTAATAGCATTTGTGGTATCTTAGATAGAGGTACTCTGTTTTCTGCTTTTGGTTCTTCTTCCATAAGTATATTTATTATATGAGATTCTTCTGAACTCTTAAATAGATTTTAAAGAGGAGGGAACATATATTGATTTGAGTCAAAAAGTTCTGCAGAATCTATCTCTATAGATTTTCCTTCTGACGTTGTAATTATGGATATTCTTTTTGGCAATCGATCTGTTGTTATTAATGGTGACCCGAATCCATTGTGACATTGTATTCCTCCTTTGGGTAGTGCTCTCAAAGAATTTATTTCTATTTCTGTTGTTAGAGTTACAACTCCAGTTGGGTCTTCTCCAAATTCCAGCAACAAAGAATATTTGTTACCTCGATTTAGTTCTCCTAATTTAGAAATAGTTTTTTTAAAATAGTCCACGGTACTTTCTGGATCTTTAGTATTTTCAAGAGTTTCTTTTTCTATCATAGCTGTCTATAGACTAAATCTCACCTAATTTGTAAACTTCATGATTTGGTTGGCCATATATTAGTATCGCAGAGTCTATAACTGTAGTTGTTCCATCTTCATTAATCTTTTCTATTAGTATTTCTCCCGGAGAGTTATATACGAGCATAGTTCTTTCTCCCAATATCTTTCCCAATCCTCTTAATCTCCTAGGTAAATGGAATGTTATTCTTCCTCTTGGATCTAGCTGAATTGATTCCGCATTTTTTGCTGAAATAATAAAATCGCCTTCGGATGGAGGATTTACTGCAAAACGCTTCATCCTTATTTGATAAACTTCATTCGGATTTTGTTTTGACACCCCCTCCAAAGTATTCTTCATTATTTCTAGAGTTTCTTGGAGTGGAAATCTGTTTCTTTCTTCTGTTTCTTTGCTAATTCCTTCTATATACATTCGGAGATTTTACTATAATTTGGAATATTTTTCAAAGTGTAGATTTTTATAAGTTGAAATAATGTGGTATCATATGTCATAAAAATTTTTATATGGAATCATTAGGAACTAAAAAAGATAATTTAGAAAGAGAACCCTTTTCTTTAGAGAGTTTTGTGCCGCTTCCTGCATCTAAGTTTTTTGGTGATTTTTTTGAGAAGTTATCTGGATACCCTGAAGAGATTGGAAGATATCTTAAAGAAAATTTTCAGTATTTCTGTGTTTCTGGAATATATGATCCTCTAGGTGCAGACATTCAATTTTTTAAGAATAATGGTAGGAAGTCATCTGTGGATAAGACGGAGACTTTTAAAAGATTTTTCCCTAGTGGTTTTGCTAACATAGGTTATTATTTATGCTATTTCGCGGGAATTGAAGGTGGGGTTACAGAGGAGTCAGCAGAGGATATTTTGCATAGTGTATCAAATGAGATGTCTAGGTTAAGAGGTATGTTTCCTCAATTAGGGGATGTGTTTCTGCTAAGAAATCTTCTGCGGAGTAGGGATATTGTTGGTTTTGATGGGGTGGTTTCTCAGTTAGAACTTTTTGAGGATTTGAAGAGCAATGATCCATGGTTCCAATCAGCCTCATTATCCTTATTAGAGGCTGTTTCTTTTTTTGCAACTACTAGAGATGATTTTAAGATAGAAAGGTTTAAATATAACGCAGATGATCTTTCTTCGATATATATGAATGCACCTCTAAGTTATATTTACTGCGCACTGCTATACTCAAATAATCCAGACTATGCTTTGAGGACTATGATTATAAGCAGATTTAGTGCGATTTCAGTCGTCTAAACTAGATGTGAAACTTGAAAGAGCGGTGAATTCTCCTTTATGGTTTTTGATCCCAATTGTTGTATTTACTATAAATCCAGAGAAAGCTGAATTTGTTCCAAAGGTCAAAACATTATTGGTTTGCTCATCTATAATTTTCCCTTCTGAACGTGTAGATGTTTCAAAGGGTACAATTTCAGCTGATTGAATATTTAAAGGATAGTCAGGCCCATTAATTGTGTCATATGCAGTACCTTTACATTCGACTTCCAATTGTTTTCCTCTAGATCTTAATCCGTTAATAATTCTTTGAGCATATTGGGGTATACCGATTTGGACATTTCCCCAGGTTATACCATTTCCGTTTTGTATATATACCTCACCCGGTTTCAAGTCATATACTCCCTCGGTATTTACTTCTATGGTATTTGTTATTTTGTCTGTAATGGGATGTAATACATTTGGACCAGAATTTTGCTCTATTGATTTTGTGGCTGTAAATGCAAGAAAAGCTGCGAATGCTGTTGCGGCTAACCTTTTTGCCTTTACTTTTCTAGATACAGATCTTCTTCTATTCACACTTTTTTCCTTTAGTGAGCTATTAGCTCTATGTATATCTGTTTCCATTTTGTTCATATTTTAAAACCTATAATATTATTAAATTAGATGTTATTATATCCTATAATTTTTGTCAATAGGGAATATTTTTTATTTGATTTATGTTGATATGGTGATATAATTCTGTTTTATAAAAATGTCACATCCTGAAGATTCCAAGATAACTGAATTTGCCCCATGGTTGCAATCAAGAGGAGAAAAATCTCCCTATCTTCCAGATTCTCCTTTTTATCCTGATATACACTCTTCGAGTGAAAAGTCTTTCTCGTTAAGCGTTGTTTCATATCAAGACGAAGGCATAACTCCTGGATCTTCTTTTAGGGCGGGTATAGAAGCAATTAAGATGATAAAAAGACAAGATTATGATTCTTTAATAATTTCTTCTGGATTTAGTTCTTTCACTTCTCAAGGAAGAATCGTGGGGGCAAGCGAAGTGGAGAGTCACAACTTGGTAAGGTATAATCCATTTATATCACCTTTTTCTCATGAAGTTTTTTTAGCTTTGGGTATGGATTTTTCAGAAGATGTGGCTATAAGTATATTAATTAAATATTTAGTTAATGATTTGGGATGGGATAAAAGAGCTGCAATATTATATCTATCAATTTATATGGATTCAGATCCTCTTAGGATAGAAAAAGGTTATGAGCAAAGATTTCATAGACACGATGGCGAAGAATATATAAAAAAGTCACTGAGTGTAGCCAGAAGTTTATCACGAGCAATTTTTGCCTTAACTGCAAATAGATATCTTACAGGAGAGACGCTGGTTGTTTGTAGCATAACAGAGGCATCTATATTGGGATTTGGAGAAAGTTCAGGCCCCCCTGTCATATCTCGCCCAGAGGCGGTGTACTTACTTCGTTCTATTAGAAATAGAGACTCGATTTTAGCTAAATATATTCTATTATATTAGAAGATGAGAAAAATGAAAAATTCAATATTATTTCTTGCTGGATCAGGAGAATTTACAAGTTCGATGTTAGATATAGACAAAAACCTTTGCACATATATCCAAGGGAAAGTTAATGTAGGAATAGTGCCTCTCGCGGCTGGAAAAGAACGAGGTTATATGAAATGGATTGAAGATGGTATATCTCATTTCAAAAATTTAGGAATAGATACTATTGGATTTGATATTAAATCTAAAGAAGATTGCTTTACTGAGAAGAATATCAAAAGCTTAGAGGATATAAATTTTTTATATTTTTCAGGAGGAGATCCTAAATATCTACTTGAATCTTTAGAGGATACTCCATTTTGGTTAAAGGTAATGGAAAAGTTTAATAAAGGTAATTTTGTGCTGGCAGGATCATCTGCGGGAGCAATGGTAATGGGAAAAGCTATCCCTAAAAGTTTGAATATGGGATTTCTCGCATCTAAAGAGAATAGGGATTTATGGCAGAAGTCATTTGGTTTGGTTAATTTTCCTATAATACCTCATTTTGATAAATTCTCAAGGTTTCTAGATATAAATTATTTTAAAAATAGGTTCTTTAACTCTTTTGGTAATAATAATTTGATATTAGGTATTGATGAGGATACTGGAGTAAAGACCTCTGATTTCAAGACTTTTGAGGTATTAGGGAAGGGTAGAGCTGTTATACTTTCAAAAGATAGCGACACTATTGAATATAAAAGCTCAAATAAGTTTTCAATAAATGATAAAATCTAATTATTATGATTTTTGTAATTTATCAGATTATTGTACTCTTATTTTATATATTTCTTATTATTTTCCCATATAGTTTATTTATTTGGGTTTTTTTATTTTTAATAATCTTTTTTAATCTGGCAAAAGAAAGGGGAGGGGTTTTTAAAAAAATTGGAGCCATGATATATAAATATTCTTGTAGTATAAAAAGAACTTATGGTGCAAGCTTAGCACCTGTAATAGTCTTTTTTGCCTATTCAGATAAATCTCTTTTTACTCCTCTCTTTCTACTCGCCTTAATTCTTATTTTTATATACTGCCTAATCTATATAAATTCTTTATTTATATTTAGAAGGAAAAATTTATTGTTAAGCGAATCTGATATTAAGGATGAAAAAAGACTATATGATCTTTTAAATTATTTGCCAATTGATTTGTCATATATATCTTGTGATGAAGGGAATAAGGTTATAATAAGTTTTGATTATAAAAAAAATATTTATGTAAAAGATATATTGAAATCTATATATCCTACTATTAATTTTAAATATGAGAAATCTGAGAAAAAATTTGAATATTCAAAATATGTTTTGATTGGGAAAAGTGATATCTATAGGGATTTAATATTATCTGATTTGAGAGAAAATAATAATATAAAAATAAAGTTCTTTTTGAGAAATCCCTATAAAATGCAAGGTGAATTTATATCCTTTATAAAAATTGAATCAGACTCCAAAAATACTCTAGATAAGATATCAAAGAAGTTTATATTAAAAAAGGATAAGAGTCTCATCGTAAAATCGGAAAATATTGTTGAAATTTTCAAGTTACCTTCAAATGGTGAACTTATAGACATAGATGACAAAAACTTTGAAATTAGGGCACCAAGGGAGTTTTATATTGCCAAAGATTCTCTGCTCTTGGGTACAAATTTTAATAGAAAGGTTTATCTTGGATCTAAATATCTAAATTCCCATTCATATATAGTAGGAAAAACAGGTTCGGGTAAAAGTACTTTTATGAAGAACCTGATAATACAAAACCTAAGTTTGGGAAAACCATTAATTGTTATAGACCCGCATAATATTTGTGATGAGATATATTCAAATATTGATCATGATATGAAGAAAAGGGTAGTATTTCTAGACTTTAAAAAACCTAAATACTCTCTAAACCTTATGGAGAATTTACAAAAAGGAGAAGAATATCTGATAATAGATAACATAGTATCCATATTTAAAGATTTATATGAAGATTTTTGGGGGCCTCAGACAGATGATATATTACGAAGGTCAGTCTCTGCTTTAATTTTTTCAGAGGAAAAGTACGATTTATCTCATTTAGAAGAATTTTTAACAGATGAACATTTTAGGCTAAAGGTCCTATATTCCGTTTCAGATAAAAACACACTTAACTATTTTAATGATGTGTTTTCTAAATGGGATAATAGGTCTAGGATGGAAAAGATTTCTCCACTTATTAACAAGATTGGAAGATTAAAATCTGATAAAGCAATATATGATTTTATATCAGGAAAGCATCCCCAGCTAGATATTCTAAATGCTATTAAGAGTGGAAAATCAATATTCATATCTACTCCGAAGTCCTCTTTGGGAAGTGAAAATTCTAAATTCCTGGGATCACTTATTCTAAACCAGATTAAATACACACTTATCAGGCATAAGGATATTGAATCATATATTTATATAGATGAGTTTCAAAACTTTCTTACGGAAAATATCTTATTTTTCTTTTCAGAGGGAAGGAAGTTTGGAATTTATTTAACAGTAGCAAATCAGTATACAGAACAAATAGATAAAAAATATTTAGATGTTATTTTGGAAAATATTTCTAATTTTTATATTCTAAACTCAGGGGAAAGAACCAAGGCATATCTATCATCCATTTTGAACTTTAAATTTGAAAATAAAATCAGAGATTATTTTGCTTACTCAAAGATAAGAAGTAATCCAATTTTTACAATAAAAATCAGTGATGAAAAAAATAGACAGAAATAAAAATATTGTTATTTGCTTTGATAGAGACTTTACATCACATTACGTGAAAGAGAAGTTAACATTAAATAGTTTAAATTATAACGCAATATCCATTTATACCGATAGCCAATTATCTGGAAAGAGAGGGATAATAGATAAAAGTGATACATCTATTTACTCATTTGAAAGGAGGGGGAATATTCTTCTCTCGGATTGTTTTGAGTTTGTAAAAAAATCAAATTCGCTGTTAATATTGAATTATGAAAAAAATAATATTAAGGGTTATGTTGATTCATTTTCTTTCTTAAATATGGTTTTTGCGAGTATACTTTCTAAAAAGGTTGTTACTCTAAATAATGTTATGAATAATGTGGCTTATTATCCAGAGATTTCTTTAATAAAAACGATATCTTTGAAAGGAAATATAAAGAATATATCTAATTATATATATTGATTTAAAAGTTTTATGTATACAGAATTTAAACAAGAAGATTTGCAGATTTTAACATTCATAGATTCACATCCATTCCTTAATTCTTATGAAATAAATCTATTTTTTGGGTATAAGATTAACACACTAAGGAAAAGGCTTAGGATTCTTTATGAGTATAAATATGTATCATATATTATTTCCAGAAATTATGGTGGATATAAATATTACTTTACTACAAATTTAGGTCATAAAAATTCTTTTAATTCAAATTTTAGATATTTTAAAAGAGATGTCCAAAGTATAAAACTATTTCTTTTTCATGATATAGAATCAAATAAATTCTTTATAAATTTAAAAGAATTCTCTTTGAAAAATAAAGTTGAATTTTCAAATTGGATATCTGATATATATACCAAGATTGAATTCAGGTATTCGGGAAGGACATTTACTCTAATACCAGATGGATTTATAAATTTTGCGGGATTAGATATATATTTAGAACTTGATAGGGGAACTGAAGATTTTTTTAAAATATTAAAAAAGATAGAATATTATTCTAATTTCTATTTATCTTTGGAATATAGAAAGTATTTTAAAAAATTTCCGCATGTAATTTTTATACTACCAGATGAAAAGAGAAAAACTTTGATGGAGTCTAAAGTTTCAGATTATTTAAATATTAATAAGTACAAAGATGAATTGAATTTCTTTAGATTTTTTACTAAAGATGAATTCTATTCTGATCCTAAAATTATCTATATGGTATAATAAAGTTATATGAAAAAGGGATATGTACTAATAACAGGTGCTACAAGTGGGATAGGTTATGAGCTTATGCTTCTTTTTGCAAAAGATAGAAATAATCTTTTCCTGGTGTCAAGGAATAAAGAAAAACTTTCTTTAATAAAAAAGGATGTAGAAAAGAAGTTTTCTGTAGATGTAGAATATTTGCCAATAGATCTATCATTACCGGAATCACCCAAGAAGGTTTATGATTTTGCTAAAAGGAAAAATTTAAATGTAAGTGTGCTGGTTAATAATTCTGGATTTGGATTAGGAGGAGAATTTGTAAAACTTGATATTAAAAGAGAAGAAGAGATGATAAATCTTAATATACTTGCACTTACAAAACTTACCTACTATTTTCTGCAGGATATGAAGAAAAAGAATAGGGGGAAAATCCTAAATGTTTCATCTTTAGCCGGGTTTTTGCCTATACCATATATGAACGTTTACTCTGCAACCAAATCATATGTGCTATCTTTTTCTGAGGCTCTATCATTTGAATTACAAAATACTAATATCACTGTTTCTGCACTTTGCCCTGGGGCAACAAGGACAAATTTTGCAAAAGTAGCGATGATGGATGAGAGCAATTTTAATAAATTCTCAATGAGTTCAAATAAGGTTGCATTGGCAGCATACAATGGTTTGATGAAGGGGAAGAGGGTTATTATCCCAGGTTCAAGTAACAAATTAGGGGCCTCTGCAGTTAAGATAACACCTCACTCACTTTTAGGTAAAATCCTAAAAAATTTTAATAATAATTGAAATATAAATATATTTTTTGTATACTCCATAGACTATGAGAAGAAAAATAGTTAGAGCAAAAGAAAAATTAAAAGCTAAGGAGCAAAGAGAGAGGATTAGATTAAGGAAGAAATTAAGGCTGGAAAAGAAAGAATTAAAGAAATAGTAATCTAGGCTATGCCCCATTTAAAAATATAAGAAATATATCCCTTAATTAAAAAATATCTTCTTTTTAATCCCAATTTTTTTGTACTTTGTCCGTAATGATGTATTATTTGAGCATCTTTTAAAAAATATGTTTTTACTCCGTTTACATCCATTCTTTTGAAAAAATCCACATCATTAAAATATAGAGGAAATCTAGTATCAAATAGTCCGAATTTATCGATTATACTTTTTCTTATGAGAATACATGTTGCTTGAGGTTGCTTGACCTCTTGTGAGTTATTGTGATCCCAATAACTAAGTTTATATTCTCCCCAGAATCTGGATTTCTTTGAAAAATCGAAAAAACTTTTTATAACGTTTATTAATGTTGGAAAATTCCTACAAGATGGTTGTATCATTTTATCACTATTGAGTATTTGAGGAGCTACAATACCATACTCTTTTTTTCTATCTAGAAAATCTATCATTTTATCAATCGCATCTTTTAATATCTTAGTATCTGATCCCAGTAGTAATATGTATTCTCCCTGAGCTATACTGAAAGCTTGATTATTAGCTTTTGCAAAATACAAATTAGAATCATTTTTTATTAATTTTATATATGGATTTATCTTTAAAAGATCATCAATCGGTTTTTTAGAATTATTATCTACTAGTATTATTTCATATGTATATTTTATATTCTTAATACTTTCAATAGTTTTCTTCACAAGATCCTTTGTGTTCCAGTTTATTATTATTATAGATAATTTCATACGTCTTTATATTTATTCTTGATTTTGTTTATTTTTGTAAAATACTCTAGTATATCATTCACTGATAATTTTGATTTACCTTTTATTCTGTCTGTAAAATTAATCGGTATCTCCTTTATTTTTAAATTTTTTTTATAGAAATAGTAAAGTATTTCAACTTGAAAAAGATATCCATTTGAATTTATTTTTCTTACAAAATTTGTATCTAAAACTTTTGAATTGATTAACTTAAACCCAGATGTACAATCTTTATAAGGCATTTTTAATATAAATCTTGTAAAATCGTTTCCAAATTTTGAATTCATTTTTCTAATATATCCCCAATCATCTGGTATACTTCCTCCTTTGACATATCTTGATCCTATGACAATATCATAATCTTTTGACTCTTTAATCAATTCCTTTAAGTATTTAGGATTATGTGATAGATCTGCATCCATCTGTATTATATATTTAGGGTGAAGTTTATTTTTTGCATAAAGGAATCCCTTTTTGTAAGCCTCCCCAAGACCCTTTTTCCTTCCGGTTATTAATAAAATATTTTTATTCTTTTTTGAAAAATCTCTAATATATTCTCCTGTACCATCAGGGGACAAACCATCTACAAATAATATATGGATATCTTTTTTTATTTGAAAAATCTTTTTTAAAAGATTATCTATGTTTTCTCTTTCATTATATGTAGGTATAATTATTAAATATTCCATGTCTGCATTTTTAATGACTATATTATAACATTTTTGACCTATAAATATATTAATAATCATTCTTTTACAATATATATTTTAGTGATATACTTTCAAAAATTATTTATTTAAATTATGACTATAAGAAGTATCTTTACTAGTTTCCAGAAGAATGGAACTTCATTTTTTGTAAAAAGACAGAATACTATTGTATCTGCAGCATTTGTTATTATGGCTGTTACGATAATATCTAAATTTTTAGGCCTTTTTAAGTTAACTCTTCTTGCAAATTTCTTTGGATTATCTAGAAGCTTGGATATATTTTATGCTGCAGATTCAATACCTCAGATATTTTTTAATATTCTTATTGTAGGTGCATTTAATACTGCACTTATACCTATACTGGGGGAGCTTATCTATAAGAGAAAAAGTAAATCAATGTGGAGAATATTTAACTCTTTTTTAAATATTTTTGCAATAATTTTACTTGTAATTGGGATACTGGGGATTCTTTTTGCAAGGGAAGTAGCTGAATTGTTTGTTTATTTCTCTTCACTTTATAGATCTTCCGCGATACCAAATTTTCAGCCTTCTGATATATCTACTCTTGCCTCATTGATGCAAATACTTTTTATATCTCCAATTATATTAGGTGTGTCATTTATATTTAGTTCTCTTCTGCAGGTATATAAAAGATTTTTAGTTACCCAGATTGCTACAATTGTATATAATCTGGGATTCATAATTGGAATTTTATTTTTTTCTCCTTTCTTAGGAATATATGGACTTTGTTGGGGAATAGTGTTAGGAAGTGTTTTTCACCTATTAGTACAATTTCCTGTAGCAAGGTATTTAGGCTTTAGCTATAAGAGTAAGGTAGTAAATTTGAAGAATAAATATATGAAAGAATTGGTGACACTTTCACTACCAAGGTTTTTAGGGCTAGTATTTTCTCAGCTTGCATATTTTGTTGAATCTTTCATTGCATTCTCTCTTGTTCCTGGTTCTCTAACAGCATTTAATTGGGCTACAAGTCTATATCTTTTTCCTGTGGCAATAATTGGATGGAGTTTTGCCCAAGCTTCTTTCCCAACTCTAACAGATGAATATTCTGGTAATATGATGGAGGCTTTCAAGAAAACACTTTCAAAGACTATTAATCAGACATTATTTTTATTAATACCAATTTTTGTAATAATATTAATACTGAGGCTTCCAATTGTAAGGTTAATACTTGGACCTGGGTCAAATAGTCAATTTGGTTGGAATGATACTATACTTACTTCATGGATACTTTTATTTCTCTCTCTTTCAATAATAGGGCAGGCATTACTCTCAATACTTATTAGGGCTTTCTACTCTTTAAAGGATACAAAAACCCCTGTCATTGTTGAAATGTTGTCATTTGTATTAAACATACTTTTAGCACTTTACTTTGTTAGAGTTTTTGGAAATTTCCCTGTAGTCTCATCTACTATTGGAAATCTTTTAAATATACATTATTACATAACTTTTAATAGTAAATTTACATGGAAAGCAATAGGGGGTCTTGGATTTGCATCTGCAATCGCAGTTACCCTTAATGTTCTAGTATTGGTATATATATTGGCAAAAAAATTAAATGGATTTTCTTTTTCAGAATTTTATTCTCCAATATTAAAAAAACTCTTTAGTGGAATTTTCATGTCAGTAATAATGTATTCTATTTATAAACTGTTAAGTGATATATTCAACACATCAAGAACAATAGATGTAATATTCTTATTTATATTAACAATCTATGTTGGAGTTTCAGCTTATCTTATCTCTGCATTTATATTGAATGATCCGGACTTAGATCTGGTAACAAGGGCTATACTTACAATCAAGGACTTCATATATGGTAAAAGATTAAAGATGCTAAATTCTGTAGATCAAAGCGATCCCGGGACTCCTGATAGTTGACAATGTACTATTTTATCTGGTAATATTCCAATTGGCAAAGTAATATTTTATTTGCTAAATTTAGTTTAGGTAATATAAATATATGGCAAAAAATATTAAGATTAAACCTATTGGAGATAATATTGTAGTTAAACCTCTAGAGGAGG
>JAJYWX010000009.1 GCA_021791275.1 bacterium
TATACAGTATAGATTCTTTTTAAAAAGTGGAGCTAGTAAAGATAGGTTAAAGTATACCAAAGATATAATAAAATCCAAGTGGTGGGAGAATAATAAAGTTAATTGGTAGAAAAACTTAATGATTATTTTTTACTTTTAACTATTTCAATATTTCAGTTCTAAATTATTAGCTATGGGTTTTATTGATATAAGAATTGGTTTTATCTAATTTTATTTTTCAAAATATATACTATTATTCTTATCTTTTAGAATAAATCTTTTTCAATATTAGAGTTTTCATTAATATTATAGATATAAAAATCATTTTTACTTCTTATTTTTATTATCTTATTTATATTTATGTTCTCTATAAATCTAGTATCATGAGATACAACTACCATCCCACCATTATATTTATTTAATATGTTCTCTAGCATTATTATAGTTTTTATATCTAAATAGTTAGTAGGTTCATCTAATATTAGGAAATCCGGCTTCTTTATAAATATAGATAATAATTCTAACCTTCTAATTTCTCCAAAACTTAAATGAGATATTTTTATGTTATTAGGATTTTGAAATAATATCTTTCCTAAGAATGTTTCAATTTCATTTATATCTATAGATGTTTTACTTCTAATATAGTCTGTAATATTTTCATCAAAATTATTAATTTCTATATTTTGAGGTAAATAATATATCCTAAACTTTTCATTTTTATATATTGTTCCATTATTAGGAGTAATTATCTGATATAATAATTTAGCTATAGTTGTCTTCCCTATTCCATTATTCCCTATAATTGCTATTCTATCTGTATTATCTATTTTGAAAGAGATGTTCTCTATAATATCTTTGTAATAGATATTTTTTAATGTGTATACATTTCCTTCTAAATTAGTGTTTATATATTCTATATTAGATTTTTTGTCATTTTCTATTGGAAGCAATTTTTCAAAATCCCTATTAATTCTTTCATGTAAAATTGAAGATTTATTTGCTACCTTAGCACCAACAGACCTGAAATGTGCATTTTTACTTTTCAATTCAATCTTATTTGCTTTCGTCTTTAATTTAACTTCGGTTTTTTTTAGTTCTTTTTTCTTTTTTTCTTGTTTAAGGTATAGCTTCTTTTGTTCTAAAATATACCTCTCTTTTTCTTTCAAATAATATGAATAATTACCGCTGTAGAAATCTATACTTTTTGTTTTATTGTTAATTTCTAGAATCTCAGAAATCGTCTCATCTAGAAAATACCTATCATGCGAAATCAAAAATATAGAGTATTTAAAATCATTTATATAATCTATTAAAAACCTTACACCCTTATTATCTAAATTATTAGTAGGCTCATCTAGTAATAGAATATTTGCATCTGAAAGTAATACCCCTATCAAAGCTATCTTAGTAGACTCACCTCCACTTATATCTTTAATATTTTTATTTAAATATATATTTGGTATATCTAATTTATCCATAATGGAAAACAACCTGTTTTCAAAGTCCCAAAGATTCATTGTATTAATTAAATCTAATATTTTACTCTGTTCATTATTATCTATATTATCAATATTTTTATACTTGTAATAAAGATCTAGAGATCTATTTGTACATAAATTAATATATTCTTCTAAAGTACCTTCAAACTGTAACTGTATATTTTGAGGAAAGTAAGATAACTTGGTATCAGTAATGAATGAAATATCTCCTGAAATCTTAGTTTTAATTTTATCCTTGTTATATAAATTATATATAGTATCAAACAATAAAGATTTTCCAGAACCATTATCACCTATTAATGCTACTTTACGTTTTGGATATATTGACCATTTAGAATTCAATATTAAATCAGAACTATTTACTGATAGTGAAAAATTGTTTGCTATAATTCCGTATTCTTTATCCATTTAAGCAATTGCTAATGTATATATAATTATTTCTTCTTTTGTATTTATATCTAAAAATTCAGTTAATCTTTTATTATCAAATATTCCAAATGGCCGACATTTTAATCCAATAGATTCTGATAATAAAGCTATATTCTGTCCTATATGTCCAGCTTCAATGTATGAAAATGTATATCCTCGTTCTCCATATTTTATAGTAGACCTATTTATTACCGATGTTATTATTATAATCCCACTACATTTTGTAGAAAAATCTTGTTTAAATATTTTATGAATATCTTTTTTATTCATTTTCCACATATACTCCAATGCATGTAATTTTACATTATAATGATAAAGTCCATGTTTTATTGAATCTGATTTTTGTATAAGTATATATAATTCTAGAGGATATCTTGCTCCTGCTGAAGGATATGTTCTTCTGGAATCATATTTTATATCTTTATAATTTTTTGATATCGCACAGGACAAAAAAATATTAGATAAATCTTCCTTGCTAATAGAGTGTAGTTTATCCTTATGTATATTATAGCTTTTTCTTTCGAAAATACTTTTTATAAGCAGTTCTTTATTTTTATTCCATACGATATCTTTGTCTAATTTTATTTTAGGGAATCTTATATATTGCTTAAAATATATTCTCTTCCAGCTTTCTGGCCATTCTCCTTTATTAGAAATATTACTAGTTGGAGAAACTTTAATTTTTTTATCAAATTTTTTAAAGTAAGGTTCTTTATTATTCATAAAAAGAAATGTGGTATTTTATTAAATTCATTTTCATGTAATTTGTTCTTATAATACCCCATTTTGACTGGTAAGGCATATAATCTTTTTAAACCCAAATATTTATATCTCTCATCTAGATAGAATGGCTGTAGAGTGGGTATAATTACTTTTACTACATCGAATTTATATTTATTAAATATTTTTTTCTTTATATTAATATAATAAATCTTGTGATTAAGATTGTATAACATTTTTACTACATAATTTAGGTCAGCTTCTAGATTTCCTTGTGCTAAATTCTTCATCTTATTGATATTTATAATATTTTTATTTTTTATCCATTTATTAATATATTTTAAATTATCATAATTGAGCCAATATAATTCTCTATCTTTTATTGTGGATATTGTAGCTGGATTAATGTTTTTTAATTCATCTTCTAGGTTTATTATTTTGTTTCTAGATCCGGTTATTCCCATATGAGATTCTTCTATAGCTTTTATTGAAGTAACTATTGGATTCAATCCTGATTTCATCCCCACAGATAATGGGACACCTAACTTCGTTGTATCAATAATAACTGACATTATTGTATAAATCCCTAAATCTGTAGGTAAATTTATCAAATATAAGTCAAGATTATACTTATGATAATATTTTATTATATTATCTAACTTTTTATTTTTAGATGTATTTATTAATTGTCCATATGTATTTGAAAGATAGTGTATTGTAAATGCATCTCTTTCAACAACTTCTAATACTCCCCTCAATATTGCATCTTTTAGATTTTTCCCTGCTGCAGCACCCGTTGAAATAGGTTTAATTAATATTTTTTCTTTTGCTCCTGAATTGAGATATATAAATTGGTTAGGCATTAATATTTTTTTATTTTTACTATACTCTGTAACATATGAACATATAAATTTATTATTTAAATTTATTTTTAATTTTCTGGGATTTTTCTTTATTTGACCTTCTGAAAAATAATTAAATATTTCTTTTATATTATTTCTTTCTAAATTTTTCTTAGTACTTTGTAAAAATTTTTTTTTATCATTATTGTCATAAAATAAACATGCTCTTTCTATAGATTCAAATATAGCTTTTTCTTTTGAATTTTGTTCATTAAAAGAAAATCCACTGCCAGTATTTTTATATTTAGATATTTTTAATTCTGCAGAGTATTGATTAATATATGGTAAATCACAGTAATTAGGTATGCTATTTAAATTTATATTATAATCCTTTATTATCCTTTCTAATAGATCCATATATTTTTATTTTATTCTTAATTGTTTATATATATAGTTAAATATATAATATTGTTTATATAAATTATTATCACCAAAGTGTCCAATATTTTCTTGTACTAAAAGGATAACATTATTATATAAATTTTCTTCTAGTTTTTTACTAAATTTTAAAGAGTTCATTAATCCCACCCTTGTATCATTAGTAGACCCTATTATTAATATATCAGGATATTTGACATCTGCTTTTATGTTTTGGTATGGACTCCACTTTAGAATATATTTGAGATCTGCCTTTTTTTCAGGATCACCATATTCATCTATTGTAATATTACCTGAACCAAAATTTTTAGAATTGATAACATCTGTTTTTGGAACGTCAGCTATAACACATTTATAGTATGAAGGGTTCCTTACCATTGCATTCGTTACAACTAATCCTCCATAGCTTGTACCTATAATTGCAAGATGATTAGAATCAGTGTATTTTTTATATATTAGAAATTTAGTAATATCTTCGAAATCTTGGAATGTCTTTATCTTTCCCTTACTACCTTTTGCTATAGAATGCCATTTTGGGCCCAATTCTCCTCCGCCCCTAATTGCAGCAGTAATATATATACCCCCATCATTTAAAAATGGTAATACTCTTGGTGTATATGATGGTAATGAATAATTTAAACCAAACCCTCCGTATACTTTAAGTAATGCTGGAGATACTGTTTTTAAATTTGTATTCTTATGATATATAATAAAAATTGGAATAGAAATACCTTCCCGATTTTTTACTAATATATATTTGGTTTTATAATTTATAGGATTAAAAGTACTTTTTACTGGAATTTGATAAATTTTTTCTAATTTATTCTTATTAAAGGTATATTTATATATAGTACCTGGAATTGTAAAAGAACTATAATATATGTATATATTATTGCTTATATTATTTATTGAAAGATCTATTGACCCGCTATCTTTGAATTTTATAGTTCTTATTTTTTTCCCATTATAGTCATAAATAACTATTATGTGAGAAAGATTTTGTAAATATATACAATAAATATAATCCTTGGCACAATAATACTTATCAAGTAAAAATTTCTGAGGCTTTATAATTATTTCCTCTTCTATATGTGATCTATCTTTCGTTAGTTTTATGCTTCTAATTTCTCCAAATTCGTTTTCTTCGTTTGTATATATGTAAAGGGTATCTTCTTTAAAAAAAGTATATATATTATCATTATTACTATTCTGGTTTTTTAGTCTTAATGTATATATTTTCTGGGAAGTTTTATTATCTATTATATTTATATATTCTTCAATCCCATTATAATCTCCAATAAGTATATATTTAGAATTTTCTGACACAGACATGTAAGCATATGGAGTATTACGAAATTCTTCCCCATTCACTAATATCTTAGTATCAAAATCTTGTTTCGTTTTTAATTTATGAAAATATATTTCAAATTTGAATGAAGAGTAATTTCTCTTATCTCCAGAAATAAAAGTTTTTCTATTATAGTAAAAACCTGTGTCATCTGAATTCCATTCTAGAAATTCATATATATCAGTTAATTTATCTTCTATTCTATTCCCATAATTATCTATTAAGTACATATTGTATGTTTCAAGTCCTCCATCACTTGTTAAATATGCAATAATGTGACCTTGTTTACTTACATAAAAAGAATAAAAGTTGCCTTGTATTTTATTTAGATCAATAAGTACTTTCTTTTTCTTATTTTTGTATTTTATATATATCTTTGTACTATTATTTTTTGAGTTAGATTCTTTCCAAAATATCATCTCCCTTCTTTCTATAGGCAAAGATCTAAAATTAATCTTTATAGCATCATATATTGCAGAATTCAGATCCTTTTTATTTATTTTATTGAAGTAGGTATTAGCTTCTTTATTCTTTTTTATATAATATTTCTTAGTCTTATTATTCTCTATGTTTTCTAAGTATTTATATTTATCCATATACAATAGAAATATTAATTTAAGAAACTCTGCCCATAGACTTTTATTTTATTTATAATAATATAAATAATATTTAATAAGATGGAATTTTCCACTTACTTTTTAGGTGGAGGTGCAGATTCAGAACCTTGTTTGCCATTACCTCCGTCATCACACTCCTTGTCTGCGGAACATCTACATACTATATCTATACCCCCGATTCCTTCTATTCTATCAATTCCATCACTAAGATCATCTAAAGATAAATCTTTTAATTCTAATGTTTCCATAATAAAAATCACCTCCTTAATTTCTGATTGATTGTATTTTAGCATTTATTGTTGATTTAGTCTTTGCCATGCATGGCAAATCTTTATTTTTGTATTGATTTAAAAGGATAATTTTTAAATATAAATTTATAATATTCTCAATTGGGTATTGTGAACTGATTTAGAAGTTTTATTAGTATATTT
>JAJYWX010000017.1 GCA_021791275.1 bacterium
TTAAAACTTTACATAAAAAAGTATTAGAAGAGCTAAAAGAAAAGAAGGATTTAACTGATGAAATAAAAGATGAACTCATGAAAATAATATCAGAATTTTCTAAAAACTATGTCTAAATTAATCGAAATAAGAAGAAGGATAAAAAGTACTAAAAATATACACCAGATCACTAAAGCTATGGAAATGGTCTCTGCTGTAAAATTGCAAAAATCACAAATGATACTTGAGAAGAATAAGAAGTATATTGAGAATCTAGAAAAATCTGTAAAAGAAGTAATGTCTTATAAAGATTTTCAAGATAATATTAATACCAATGATTCATTAATAATAATCGTATCTCCATCAAAAGGATTTGTTGGTCCACTTGTAACTAATCTTGAGAAAAAAACAAAAGAGGTTATAGAAAAGAATAAAAATAAAAAATTTAAGATAATAGGAATCGGGAAAAAATCTCTAAATTTTATATTTTCTCTTGGATGTGAAGTGATTGACCAGGTTAATTTAACAGAGAATGCAGATATAGAAGAATTATACATAGTATCTGATATTATACTTGAAGATATATTTAATAATAAATTAAAAGAAGTATATATAATATACAATAAATTTATAAATATACTAACTAATGAAATTATTTTAGAAAAAATATTTCCAATAGATATTGAGGAAAAAGACTTTGATAAAACTCACTATATTAAACAAAAGGAATCTGATCCACCTTCTATATATGACCTAGAGATGAATTTTGATGATATATATGAAAAAACATTGAAGTTATATATACCATCAAAAATCCAATCGTGTATAATAGAGAGTGTAACTGCAGAGAATGCTATACGAATGATTACTATGAGAAATGCCGCTGATAATGCAGAAGACCTTAACTCTTCTTTGGTATTCCAAAGTAATAAAATAAGACAAAGTAGTATAACACAAGAAGTTATTGAAATAGCTTCTGCATCTAATATTTAAATTAAATTTATAAGATATATGAATAAAAATATAGGAAAAATAATACAAATTAGAGGCCCAGTAGTGGATGTGAGATTCGATGAGGACCATATCCCCAACATCAACAATAAGTTAGAAATAAATTTAAATAAAAAAATAATCGTCTTAGAAGTATCACAAGATTTAGGTGAAGGAGTGGTAAGATGTATATCTATTAATCCTACAGAGGGATTAAAAAGAGGTGTGGATGTAATTGATACAGGTAAACCAATAATGGTTCCTGTTGGAGAAAAAGTACTTGGAAGAATGTTCAATATAACGGGAGATATAATAGATAATAAAGAAGATATAAAATTTGATAAATATGAATCAATTCACAAAATGCCCCCAACATATAGTATGCAATCTTCAAAATTTGAAGTTTTTGAGACTGGAATAAAAGTAATAGATTTATTCGCACCATTTCTTAAGGGAGGAAAAGTTGGGATATTCGGAGGAGCAGGAGTGGGGAAAACCGTAATAATACAGGAGTTAATAAGAAATATAGCTTCAGTTCACGGAGGATTTTCAGTATTTGCAGGAGTAGGGGAAAGGACAAGAGAAGGTGAAGAATTATGGAATGAAATGCATGAAGTTAATGTTATAGATAAGACTGCTTTAGTATTTGGACAAATGAATGAACCTCCAGGTGCAAGATTAAAAGTTGCACTTTCTGCACTCACAATGGCAGAATATTTTAGAGATGAAGAAAAAAAAGATATATTACTTTTCATAGATAATATATTCAGATTTTCTCAAGCTGGATCAGAAGTATCTGCGCTATTAGGAAGAGTTCCTTCTGCAGTGGGATATCAACCAACATTAGCAACAGAAATGGGTGAATTACAAGAGAGAATCACATCCACGAAGAACGGATCAATAACTTCTGTTCAAGCAGTTTATGTACCTGCAGATGATATATCTGATCCTGCACCTGCTACAACTTTTACTCATCTTGACGGAACACTCAACTTAGAAAGATCTATAGCAGAACAAGGAATTTATCCTGCAGTCGATCCTCTTTCCTCATCATCTAGGATACTTGATGCAGATATTGTCGGTGATAAACATTATAATGTTGCGAGAAAATCTCAGAATATACTACAAAGATATAAGGATCTACAGGATATTATTGCAATACTTGGAGTTGATGAACTATCAGATGAAGATAAATTAACTGTACAAAGAGCAAGAAAGATACAAAAATTTTCTTCACAACCATTTTTTGTAGCTGAACCTTTTACAGGAAAAGAAGGTAAATATGTAAAATTAGAAGATACAATCAAAGGCTTTGATGATATTAATGAAGGTAAGTGCGACGATATCGATGAAAATGATTTCTATATGATCGGAGATATTTCCGAAATCAAAAAAGACAAATGAATCTAAATATATTATCACCTAAAAAAGATGTTTTTTCTGGAAAAGTTAAAGAGGTTTATGTCCCAACTGATAATGGAGAATTTGGAATATTCGAAAATCATTCACCAATGATTTTAAATCTTTCAATGGGGGAGATAAAATTTATAGAAGAAAATGGAAAAGAAAGAATAGTTGTAATATCAGAAGGGATAGTTGATATAAAATTAAATGAGGTAAATATTAATGTTCTTACAGGCTTGTACCCTAACGAGATAGATATTGAAAAAATAGAAAAGGAAAAAGCTAAATTAGAAGAAAAATTAAAGGATTTAAAAAATCAAAAGGATACAAATAAAATAACCTCTAAATTAAAATTACACTCTCTACACATATCAAGTTATAATAAACATATGAGATCAAAAGAAAGGCCTTTATAGTAATTAATCAATTTTTAAGCTATAATCAACTAAATTTATTTTAAATATTAAAATTTTATGGAAAGTATAGAAACTAATAATAATACAATACCCCCAGAAATGAGAGTAGCACAAGAGACAAAAGAAGTTAACAGTGCTTCTAAAGAAAATCCAAGTAAAACAAGTTCTGAACCTGTATTTACTGATTAAAATCAATAAGCATATTCTTTCTGAGCACATTTAAGGCCTCTCGGAACACTTCTTCCTCAGTCTTATCTGTAGTATCAATAAACTGTAAAGTGGGTAATATATCACTCATAGATAAAAATTTCTCCCTAGCTGATCTAAGCCCCTCTAAAGTTTCATTTTTCCCCAACGGTATACCCAGTTCCTCATGTCTTCTCATGATACGCTTTAATGCCTCCTCTGGGGAAGTAACTAATATTATTATTATTGAAGGCTGTAATGCAACTCGATTTAAAAATGATATCTCTTCCGGAGAAATTCCTTCTTCAGGAGGAATTCCTTTTAACTGTTGATAAACCGCGCTACTGACAAAACTTCTATCTGAAAGAATTATACTTTCCTCAGGATTTCCTCTTAAATCTGTTTTAATCCTCATTCTATCTAATAAAAAACATAATATATTTGAATACGGATCTGATTCTGGCCCAAGTATACTTCTTACTTTAGAATATGTTTCTCCAGGTTCTTTTATTTTTATAACTCCTTTTCCTAATTCTTCGAAATATCTAGATAAATTTTCTATTAATGTAGATTTTCCAGCACCAGACATTCCATCTATGACTATATGAAACCTATTTTCATCTATTTCAGGGAGACTTCTCTCCTTTCCTCTATTATAATCGTCTAATACCATTCTAACTAACAAATATTCTCTCTGCGCATATAACCTACTTTCTGGGAAAGTTAAAGATGCTATTCTTTTTCTCATCTTCTCTGATAATCTATCTATAAGTGACTCTATACCTTCTCGACTTTCTCCTGTCCACAATGCTATACGAAAAATACCTTCTACTCCTAAACCTGATAAAAAATCTGCATCTTTTAATATTTCTGACTCTCTACTACTAGGAGTATTTTCTGGCTGATCATGTTCCAATATACAAGTAATAACTTTTGGAATTTTTTGTGGAGGAAATTTTACTTCTTCTAAAACGCCTAATGCTAATTCTACTGATAAATCTCTACTATCTTGCCCATGCAGTTCTGGATTAGATCTTCCCAAATCATGTAACAGAGAAGCTGCTGTAATTATATCCACATCACCACCATATTTATCCTGTAGTTGTAATGCAAATCCCAACACTCTTTCTAGGTGTTCTTTCCCATGACTAGGACCCAAATCAAATTCTTGAATTCTTTCTAAAATTAAATCTTTTAGATTATTTGGTGTTTCTACTTTTCTATTTTCTAATTCCATTTGAACCTAATGATGAAAAATCTCTATATAATAAATATCTGGGATCTATATCATCCCTATCTACACTCATCCCCTCTGGCAACTTAACCTTAGAAAGATCACGCCATCTTTTCTTTTTCGAAAATTCAGGTACATTCTCGCATAAATTAACATCTTCCCATCTAACAGGTAATGCGTGGGGCGGAATGGAAGCACCTTCTATAATAACTACATTACATTTTCTTCCCATTTCTCTTGCAATAGTTAGCCTATGTAACCCATCTATAATAATACTGTAGGTGCCACCATCCTCTTCTTGATGAACTTCTACTATAGGAGGCACCATAAAATAAGTCTCACCTTCAAAAGTATATTTTATCATACTATCTAATCTAAATGGATCTATTCCATTCTTTAAAAAAAACTCAATAAGTTTTTGTTGTTTCTCTAAACCACCTTCTAGAATATACAGTGCTATTGGACTTAATAATTCAGGATCCATAGATTCTATAGATATAGAAGCATCTTTATATGGCTGTATATTGGAAGCCGCTAAAGTTCCAACTTTACGTATACTATCTATAAGTATTTCTGGAGGGGCAACTACTTCTATTGGATTTTCAGATTCACTTGAATGAGTCTCTGACATAATTTTAAAAATAATAAAAACTTTTCTTAAGATGATTTAAATCTAACCTGAATAGTATAATATTTAAAATTAAATTTCAATCTTATTTAATAATTATTGAACTTATTTAGACATTATGGTAAAATTGATTATACCACATATATTTGCCCCACTGCCTTAAGAATTTAGACTAAACAGTGAATTATGGATGAAAATGACATTCCACAAAATACCCAAGAAGAGTATAGTAATGAAGGATTATATATACCCGAATCTTTTACAGAAGAAGAAGAGATAATATTAAAACAATTTTTCACTAATACCGATAAAAAAGTTTTTTGTATAATAAATTTACCAGAAGAAGTTATAGGGGCATTATCCTCACTATACTCTAGATCTACTAAGAGTATGCGAAGACTTTTCCTGGACTATTTTGTTTCTCCGATTCTAGATTTTGATGAGAGTACACTATCTGAAGATGAGGTATCCTCATATAGAGAAGTAAGAGAAAGATTTAAAAGAGTTATTGATGCTATGGCATCTGGAGATAATATAGAATCTATTTCTAACACTGAAAGGGGCAGAGTATTCTATGAAACATGGTATAACAAGTTTGGAGATGATTCAATTATAGAACAGGTAGGTATACATATGGGATTTGAAGATGTTTCAAATATGGTTACTGATGCTATAAAAGCTTTAAATCTACCACATATATCTAAATCATCAAGGTATGTACCATGGTCAGAAAAAGATAAAGCAGGAAATTATAAATTTGTTATACCTGAGGAAATAAAAGGAACAGAATTTGAAGAAAGATATACCGCTATTATGTCTGAAATATTTTCTTTATATGCAGAATTAGAAGTTAGCTATTTTGAATATATAAAAGAAAAATATCCGAAAGGAGATGATGAAACTGAAAAATCATTCTCCACAAGTAGAAAAGCTAGAACATTTGATGATTTACGAGACCTTTTGCCTTTCGCTACAAAAACAAATTTTGGAACATTTGGTAATGCAAGAACATATAAACTATTAATAGACCAGATGATGGCAAGTCCATTTAAGGAAGTTAGAGATATTGCTCAAATGATGTATGAAGAAATCTCAAAAGTAACACCCTCTCTCATAAGTGGAGTAAAAACAGAAAGAGGGAGAGCACTACAAAGTTATATAAGAAATTTCAGAGAGTGGACAAGAAGCTTATCTATAAAAAGAGAAGGGAGAGAAGAACCATCACAAGATAAATTAGTACAGCTAATATCTGTTTTTCCAGAAACTGATGCAATTGAAGAGATTATAGCTCAATTAATATTTTCTGAAAGTGTAGGAGTAACATATGGTGAGATATTTGAATTTGTTAAATCAAGATATACAGAAGATCAAAAAAAAGACTTTTTTAAACAAATACTTGCAATAAGGACAGATGG